>NZ_JARESU010000039.1:0-70679 GCF_046027075.1 Paraburkholderia sp. RL18-085-BIA-A
CTACGCGGGCAACCAGAGTCAGTGTTATGTCCGAATCCCGTTTGCCGACGTGATCGGCAAAACGGTGCGGCTGACGGACATGATGGGGCCGACGAGTCTTGATCGCGATGGCAACGATCTCATTTCGCGTGGTCTTTACCTGGATCTGCCGCCTTGGAGCTACCACGTCTTCGAAATGACCGCGTCGTGAAGGCCGCGCCCGGGGCCAAGCGTGAGCGCTGCAAACCCGCGCTGTGACACGCTGGCGAAACCCGGGCAACTCCAACTCAACTCCACCCGCCGCGACGAGCCGACTGCGCCATCGAGTTGCCACGGGCCGCGACTGTCCGCTCTCAAGGGCGGATTCAACCGGTGGATGCAACGCACTTAAACCGACTGCTCATTCGGCAAACGCACTTTGCCGAATGGGCCACACGGAGCAAGTAAGCCATCGTCGGTCGAATCAACGTCCTTTCTTGCATAACGAGGCAGTTCTCCTTCGACGATCCGATTGGAAGCGACGGTTCGTTAGCTTGTGGCGCGCACGCGTCAGGCGACATGAACAGCACGTGCCAGGCGTTCCCGCACGATCGCAAAGGCTCGCTCCGCTGCGGGTATGAGGGTCCGCCCTTTGAGGCGGACGATCCCTATCGTGAGCTCCATGTCGAGTCGAGGTGCGAGATCAATCGACTCGATCCTCCCGGTCCGTATGCCGGCTAGCATCGCATGGTCGGTGGATGGCACGATTGCATCGGTCGAGGAAACAAGATCTTCCACGGTGGGGAGATCATTGACAACCACAGCAAAGTGATCGGCGAACGCCCCCGCGAGATCATAAAGCTCCATGAAACGACGGGCGAGCGATTCCTCCAGATAGCCGGCCGCAATCAGCGGGAACTGCATCGCTTGCCCTATCGTGACTGCCGTTCGCTTCGATAGCGGGTGACCCGTGCGCGCATACCATCCGAACCTCAATCGATAGACCGGCTCAACGGCGACATCAGGTTGGGTAGCCGCAACCCTGATGTCACCGACAAAGAAGTCGAGCTTCTCTTCGAGCAGTAGCTGCATCAGCCGGTCCGAAGAGTCAATGACAGAGCGCTGCTTCAATCGAGGCGCTCCCTCGAGCAACTGAAGCATCATCGGCTTGAGGAGCGAGCTCACGAGCGACGACCCCATTCCGAACGACAGTGTCCCCGCGTCGCCGGTGCGCATCAGTTCTAGAGCCCGCATGCCCTCCTTCTCTTCGAAGACAATGCGCCTCGCCCGTTCCGCAAAGGAATGGGCATACACGGTGGGACGGAGCCGGCGCTCGGTACGGTCAAAAAGCGGCACACCAAGTGAATCCTCCAGCGCCCTGATGCTTCGAGACAACGCCGGCTGGCTGAGGTGAACACGCATGGCGGCAGCGCTCAACGAACCCTCGTTTAACAGGGCCAGAAAATGGTGAAGCTGACGGTTATTCATAGATCGACGATCACTTGCATGAATTGCATGATATCCCAAAAAATTATGCAATTTACATTACCAAATCAGCTATCTAGACTCGCCCCATAACTTCGAGACTTTTGATCGCCATGAATCACCCGCTTTCTTTTCAGCCTGTCGTCGCCATCATCGCCGACCGTTTTGAGCGCCAGAAGCACATGGCCCATGCCGTGCTGGAGGGATATGTGCATGCGCTCGCAAAGGTCGCCAGAGTGCTTCCCATCATCGTTCCGGCCCATGCCGAAGGCGTCGACGCTGAAACACTGATCGCCTCGATCGACGGCTTGCTCCTGACCGGCAGCCCATCCAACGTCGCCGCGGAGCGATACGGGGCGGAACCCCTGCCCGCATGCACGTTCGTCGATCCGCACCGAGACGCCGTTTCACTACCGCTGCTGCCAAAAATCCTCGAGGCGAAAGTACCGCTTCTTGGCATCTGTCGCGGATTTCAGGAACTGAATGTCGCGTTTGGCGGCACGCTGGAGCGCGCTGTCCATGATCAGCCCGGTCGCCTTGACCACCGTGAAGGCGACCATGACCGGCCGTTGGAGCACTGGTACGAAGACCGCCACGCGATCGACATCGTCCCTGGCGGGCGACTCGCGCAGCTCTCGAATGAGGCAACGGCAATGGTCAACTCTCTGCATCATCAGGGGGTCGAGAGGCTGGGCGCTGGTCTGCGCGTTGAGGCGAAGGCGCCGGATGGCCTCATCGAGGCCGTTTCCGTCGAGTCGGCCACGCAATTCACGCTCGGCGTGCAATGGCACCCCGAAATGCGCGTAGATGACAGCCCACTTGCGCACGCGATATTTACTGCTTTTGGCAACGCCTGTCGGCTCCGGCAACAGGAGCGCCTGCAATCCCGCATCTCCGCTTGAATCGCACAATCTGACCGTGAAACAACAAGCAATCAACCAGCTGTTCAGCAACAGCTACGCCGAAGCGCGTGAAAAGTTCGTCGACGCGGCCTCCCGCAGGGGACTGACTGTCGACTCCCATGAATTGCCGCTACGCGGTGCGAATGGCGAAACCCTGGCGACCGATGTCGTCCTGGACGGGCCAGAAGGGGCGTCCAACCTGCTGATCGTGATCAGCGGATGCCACGGCGTCGAAGGATATTGCGGATCGGCGATACAGACCGGGCTTCTCGAGCTGGCATCCGATCCGGGGCAAAGGTTCGACACTGAGAATACCGCTGTGCTTCACGTGCATGCTGTCAACCCCTATGGTTTCTCGCATACGCGCCGGGCTACGCAGGAAAACGTCGATCTGAACCGTAATTTTGTTGACTTCTCAACAACGCTTCCGGACAACCCGGGCTATGCAGAGATTCATGACCTGCTTCTGCCGCCTGAGTGGCCCCCGCGAAGCGATAACGAGGTACACCTGGACGCATTTCGCGAGCGAGTCGGTGCACGGGGCTTCCAGCGAGCGGTTTCACTAGGCCAATATGCCTTCAAGGACGGACTGCACTTCGGCGGCACGGCGCCGACCTGGAGCAATGAGACGTTCCGGAAGATTCTGCGCAACTATGCCGCGACAAGCCGACATATCGCTTCGATTGACATCCATACGGGCCTCGGCCCGTATGGAGTGGGCGAGCGCATTTTCGCGGCACCTGAAAACCCAGTTACGCTGGACCGTTCCCGGCGATGGTGGGGCGATAACCTCACATCCGTTTCCACGGGGACTTCCTCAAGCATTCCGCTGACCGGGCCGATCCAGGCTGCGCTCTCGCAAGAGTGCCCGCAAGCCGTACAGACGAACGTTTGTCTCGAGTTCGGCACCTACCCTATGGAAGAGGTTGTTGTTGCCATGCGAGCGGAGCACTGGCTACATCGCTACGGATGCGCCGATGGGTCGAAGCGGGACTCGATCAAGGCTGCGCTCAAACGAGCCTTCTACCCCCAACGCGAGGACTGGAACCTCGCAGCCTGGGTGCAAGGGCGAGAGGTCTACTTGCAGTCGCTCAACGGCATGCAGAGAAACGCCGACGAGTGAGCCCGGCCATTTGGCCAGATGCCTGAACGGCATCCGAGGACATTACAACAATGGAGACACACCACATGACCACGCCCAGTACGTTTGAGGCGGATCCTCAAGAGCGACGCAGGACGGTC
The DNA here is from genome assembly GCF_046027075.1 of Paraburkholderia sp. RL18-085-BIA-A. NCBI lineage: Bacteria > Pseudomonadati > Pseudomonadota > Betaproteobacteria > Burkholderiales > Burkholderiaceae > Paraburkholderia > Paraburkholderia sp. RL18-085-BIA-A. The sequence continues at coordinate 3,588 of NZ_JARESU010000039.1, forward strand.
CACGCGAATGCCGGGCTCAGCCGGACAGCAGTCGCAGGAGCAGTAGCCGGCAACGCACTCGAATTCTACGACTTCGTCATCTATGCGTTCTTCGCCGTCTATATCGGCCGGGCATTCTTTCCCGTTGGTGGAGAATTCGGCAGTCTGCTGGCGTCGATGGCAACCTTTGGCGTTGGCTTCCTGATGCGTCCGTTGGGCGCGATTCTGATCGGCAGGTTCGCCGACCGGGCCGGGCGCAAGCCGGCGATGATCCTCACGGTCGCGCTGATTACGATCGGCACTTTGGGCCTTGCCGCAACACCGGCTTACTCGGCTATCGGTGCGGCGGCGCCCGTTATCGTGGTGATTTGCCGACTGGTTCAGGGATTCGCCCTCGGGGGCGAAGTCGGCCCCGCGACAGCGCTTCTGATCGAAGCAGCGCCCGCTCACCGTCGGGGTCTCTACACGAGCTGGCAACTCGCGAGCCAGGGCTTGGCCGTCTGTGTCGGTGGCATGATCGGCGTGGCCATCTCGCTACTGCTGTCTCCCTCACAGCTTGCCAGCTGGGGCTGGCGAGTTCCCTTCCTGTTCAGCCTCCTGCTGGTTCCGGTTGCGATCTACATCCGCCGAAAGATGCCGGAGACGCTTGAGCACAGCGCCAAGACAGCGGTGCCGGGACAAAGCGACACGAGCCGCCTTTCCGGCAACCTCCGGTATGTCGTGCTAGGCACGCTGGTCCTGCTGGCCGGTGCCGTCTCCACGCAGGTCGGAAACTACATGACCACCTATGCCATCCAGGTCCTGAAGCTGCCGCCCGTCCTTGCACAGATGAGCGTGCTCGTTGGCGGCGCCTTGACATTCGTTTTTGCGCTTGTCGGTGGCATTGTTTGCGATATCTGGGGACGCAAGGCCGCAATGATCGTGCCGCGGGTCGCGCTCGCCGTCCTGATCGTGCCCATGTTCTGGTGTCTCTCCTCCGCGCCGGGCGCGTCGACTCTCCTCGCTGTAACTGCCGTACTGGCATCGCTGACTGCGGCAAGCGCCACTGGCGGCCTGGTCGCCATTCCGGAACTGATGCCGGCACATTTCCGAAGCACCGGGATCGCGATTACCTATGGCGTGGGAACCGCGATTTTCGGCGGTACAACGCAGTTCGCCGTTACCTGGGTCATCGCGCTGACCCATAGTGAGTTGGCCCCCGCTTACTACGTAGTGGCAACGAGCGTGGTCAGCCTCCTTGCGATGTCCCTGCTGCCCGAGACCCGCGACAAGCGCGTCGGAACCTGACCCAAGGGCAGCGCAAAGACCCCTTGCAGTGACGCAGTAACGAGGCGTGCGTAGCGTCGGCCTCGTTACGCCGTTTTTTTCTGAGATCAACGCACTTTCACGAGAAAATAAATGAAGAGACACCACATCGCGGCATTGCTCACACTCCAGTCGTTGGGTGCGAGCGCATTCGCCCAGTCGTCGGTAACGATCTATGGCAGCGTCGACAACGGCATTAGCTACATCAACAATATCGGCGGCAAGTCGGTGGTAAAGATGGCGGACGGCATCAATAAGTCGAACGCGCTTGGCTTCACGGGAACCGAAGATCTCGGCGGCGGCTTGCACTCGGTGTTCAAACTTGAGAACGGATTTTCCCTGAACAGCGGCGCGCTTGGCCAAGGCCTGATTTTCGGCAAGCAGGCGTATGTTGGTCTCGGGAAAACTGGCGTCGGTGATGTGCTTCTCGGCCGCCAGTACGACTACACTCTGCAACTGGAAAGATACATGGTGCCGTTCCTGAACACGGGGATCATGCTTTTCCAGAATGCCGACCTCGATCGCGCGTCCGGCGAGCGGCTCAATAACGCTGTGCAGTTCAACAGCGCAAGCTTCGGGGGCTTCAGCTTCGGCGCAATGTATTCGTTCGGACAGAATGCCGGAACGTCCTCGACGAACATTGGGCGCGCCTATAGTGCAAATGCTCAGTATAGCTACGGCCCGTTCCAGGCCGGACTTGTCGTCACCGACATCAACAAGGTTCAGATTCTGGCCGGAGCGACAGGCGTGCCGACCCTGCTCGGGCAGCGAATGACGCCATCGACCGTACTGCTGGTAGACAACCAGCGCATTCTCGGCGCGGCGGGAATGTACACGTTTGGCGACTGGCGCGCCTCAGCGGTCTATACGAACACGAAGCTTCAGCTCACTGGACAGTCCGCGACGGACCAGGTAGTGCATCTCGGCGGAGACTATCGTCCGAAGCCGGATATCGACCTATCTGCAAAAGTGTCTTACGACAAGCTGGACGATTCCCACTGGTTTATGGTCAACCTCGCTGCCGATTACCTGCTGTCGAAGCAGACTGATATCTATGTCGAACTGGCAGGGCAAAAGGCGGGCGGAGCGACCGGTACGGTTGCGTCGATCGCTGCGATGGGAACTTCGTCGACAGACAAGCAGTTCGTATCCCGCGTTGGTCTGCGCCATTTCTTCTGATTGATTGGGACTGGTATGCGGGGCGCCGTGACGAGTCTTAAGGCGTAAGCGACCGAAAAACCTTGGAAGGGGTCGTTCGCATTCGCGCCACCCAAGGTTCGCAGAGGGTCGCGTAGCGCCGGTGGCTGTCTGGCAAAGACCGGCCCAGAGTGTGTCAAAACGCGCAGCCGGCGGAAGTTTGAGGACACGCTGGCTCGTTGGCAGATTGGGGCGTATCGATTGCGGGACGACGAACGTCGATTCAGTGCCGAATGTATTGCGGGTCAGTGAGTCGCATACGGGTTTCACACCCGCATCGCTTTCATAGCCGTTTCTGAACCGAAAAGCTTGATAACCCGCTTCATGTTGTAGGCGAGCACGTGCAGGCGGTTCTGGTGCAAACAACCGGTGACGCCGGGACGTATTCAATATATAAGGATGCCTTATTTATTGAATAGGACGGCATTCCAGACGGCGGGTGCAGTAGTAGCCCAATCGAACGCGAAGCCCGCGCTCCAGCCGGACGCGTCGACCTATAGGAAGTAGAGCGTTACATGGAGAACGTGCAGCTTCGGTTCGGCACTTGTCCGTTTTCGAAGCTCAAGCGGATTTGCGCGCGCTGGGGCGCTGGCGCGCGGTTGCCCGGAGCGGTGCTGCCGGTCTCTGCGCTGCACTTCCGACTGAGGATCGAAATCGAGGCCACCTCAATGGTTTGAAGGTGACGCCCGGTTGCAGCACAAGCGATGCCGGCGAGGCCGGCGTTGGCTAAAAAATCACATAGATTTTCCGCATCGTTTCATTCACTCGCCACAGTCCTTCAGTGTTCGCTTCGAAGAACAACGTATCGCCGCCGGTAAAATGGATCGTGTCTTCGCTGTCCGGCGTGAACGATCCAGAACCCGCCAGAAAATGCATCACTTCGGCCTGTTTGACCGAGCGGCGGTACGTCCCCGGTGAGCATTCGAACACGCCGGTATCGACCGCTTCCGCGCCCGGAATCACGTATTGACGTCCCGAGATCCGCGCTGGTTGGGTGCCCGGCAGAGCGGCGGTTCCCCAGTCTTCGAGTGGTTGAAACCGTACGGCCTCCTTGATCTGCTGAACTTTCACGAGATGCTCTCCTTGTAGTTGAATGACTGGCCGGGAATTACGCTGAGGATCACGCGCGCTCGATGCGCTGTTCGATCTTGCCGAGCCGCACGACGGTCACGCCGGGGCGAAGTTGACGCAGCGACGGCATCACGAGCATGCAATCGTCATACGGCGTAACTACCGCTTGGCCGTCCGACCAGCCGATCACCGTTCCCGCCTTATCGAAGATTTCGAGCCCGGTGTACGCACCGGCGAAGCGGAAATCCATGCTCTTTGCGACGACCGGTTCGGTGACGCGCACCACATGCAGTGTCGATGGCAATGGCGCGAGCCAGCCATCAGGCAGGTCGCTTTCGTCGACTACACCAGCCACCAGCAGAAAGCGCGCGGTGGTGTCGCGTGCGACCGTCACGGCGCTTTCTTCCCAATGTTGGCCGCATTCGATCAGCAGTGCGTTTTTTGGGCTCGTGTCGCGACCGAAGTCTTCGTAGTCGCGCATCCGGCGTCCTTCCGGATGGCCTTCGTCGCAGATCACGGTCGCGGGCGTGCCAAGTTGGACCGCTAGCGCGATCCCTTTGTCGAGCGGACCAGCGACGATCAGCGGCGCGCTTTTCTCGTGCATCGAATGCAGGTCGAGCAATGCATCGACGGTGTCGATCACCGGACGCATCTGACGCGCGCGTTCGAGTTCGCTCGATGTGCGCGACAGGTCGTCGAGCATGGTCGCGGTCCACACGCGATTGAAGTCCTGGTCGACGAAGCGCGCGGCGTCGGGGCGTTCCGGATCGAAACGCGCGTACGCATCGACGTTCGCGAACGACAGCGTCAGCTTGCCGCGCCGTGGCCGTAACTCGGCGCGCAACAACGTATCCACGACGATTGCGCCGCACACTTCGTTGCCGTGTGTCAGTGCATTGATCATCACGTGCGGGCCGGGCGCGCCCGAGTCGAACGTTTGCACGTAGGCAATGCCGGTGTTGCCTTCGGCATGCGCGGAAATGTCGGGGAATTCGATTTCGATCGGATACGCGTGGTTCGCTTCGTTGCTCATTCCAATCCTCCCTGGCACAGGTATTTGATCGACAGATAGTCGTCGAGGCCGTATTTCGAGCCTTCGCGACCGTAGCCCGATTCCTTCACGCCACCGAACGGCGCGGCTTCCGACGACAGCGCGCCTTCGTTGATTCCAACAATTCCGGCTTCCAGCGCCCGCGATACGCGTTCGATGCGGCGCAGATTCTCGCTGTAGAAATACGCGGCAAGACCGAATGGCGTGTCGTTCGCCGCATCGACGGCTTGCTGTTCGGTGTCGAAACGGAACAGCGGCACGACCGGCCCGAAGGTTTCTTCGCCGCACAGCGCCATCTTTGACGACGCGTCGCCGAGCACGGTCGGCGCATAGTAGTTCGGACCGAGTTCGGTCAGACGGCGCCCACCTGTTAGCACCGTCGCGCCATTGGCGAGCGCATCCTCGACGTGACGCGCAATCTTGTCGACCGCGCGCAAGTTGATCATCGGACCGATTTGCGACGCTTCGTCCGTCGCCGGTCCGACGCGCAATGCGGCGACCCGTTGACGCAAAAGCGCGGCGAAGCGATCGTAAATGCCGTCCTGCACATACACGCGGTTCGGGCACACGCAGGTCTGTCCGCCGTTGCGCAATTTCGCGGCAAGCAAACCTGCGATCGCCGCGTCGAGATCCGCGTCGTCAAAGACGATGAACGGTGCGTTGCCGCCCAGTTCCAGTGACAGCTTCTTGAGCGTTCCTGCCGATTCGCGTGCCAGGTACTTGCCGACCGGCGTCGATCCGGTAAACGTGATCTTGCGAACGCGACTATCGCCGAGCCAGTCGGCGACGGCTTCCACCGCCGATTCGCGCGACGACGCGATCAGGTTCAGCACGCCCGCCGGGACACCGGCTTCGTGCGCAAGCTGGACCAGCGCGAGCGCGGTCAGCGGCGTGTCTTCAGCCGGTTTGCCGACCACGGTGCAGCCTGCCGCGAGTGCAGGCGCAATCTTGCGTGCGATCATCGCAAGCGGAAAATTCCACGGCGTGATAGCGGCGACGATACCGATCGGCTCCTTCACCGCGCTCATTTTCTTGCCGCGCTGCTGCTGCGGGATCAGGTCGCCGTAGATGCGCGTGGCTTCGTCCGCGAACCACGCGACATACGACGCGCCATACGCGACTTCGCCGCGTCCTTCCGCGAGCGGCTTGCCCTGTTCGAGCGAGATCAGCGCGGCGAGCGCATCCTGATTCGCGAGGATCAGCGCGTGCCAGCGATGCAGCACGGCGGCGCGTTCCCTGGGCAGCCGGGCGCGCCATTGCGGCAGCGCGCGCGCGGCCGCGTCGGTGGCGGCGCGTGCGTCTTGCGGGCCGCTGTCGGCGACTTCGGCGATGCGCTCGCCAGTCGCGGGATCGGTGACGGCGAAGCGCTTGCCGCTTTGCGCGGCAACCCAGCGTCCATCGATAAAGTTGTCCGCGCGGATCAGCGGACGCGCTTGCTGTTCAAGTGACATGGGCGGTTTCCGTTCCTGGTTCGTGACCTGTGTGTGCTTTGTACGTGCGTCGCAGATGATGTATGCGCGCGTGGCGCGATTAGCGCGGTTCGGTTCCGGCGATCCGGGCAGCGAGTGCCTTGCCGACTTCCGTCGTATTCGCTTTGCCGCCAAGATCGCCGGTGCGCGGACCTTCCTTCAGCACATGCTGGATCGCGTCGAGCATTGCGTCGTGTGCTTCGCGCTCGATGCCTTCGCCGTTGCCGAGGAAATCGAGCATCATCGCCGCCGACCACACCATCGCAACCGGATTGGCGATGTTCCTGCCGGCGATATCCGGCGCGGAGCCGTGAACCGGTTCGAACAGCGAGGGAAGCGTGCGATCGGGATTCAGATTGCCGGACGGCGCAATGCCGATCGTGCCGGTGCATGCGGGACCGAGGTCCGAAAGAATGTCGCCGAACAGGTTGGATGCAACCACCACATCGAAGCGGTCTGGGTTCAGCACGAAGCGCGCGCACAGGATGTCGATATGCTGCTTGTCCCACTTGATGTCCGGATAACGCGCGGCTATTTCGGCGGCGCGTGCATCCCACCATGGCATGCTGATCGAGATGCCGTTGCTCTTGGTCGCAACCGTGATCTTCTTCTCGCGACGTTGCGCGAGATCGAACGCGAACTTCAGCACGCGTTCTGTGCCGTGGCGCGTGAAGATGGATTGCTGCATCACGACTTCGCGTTCGGTGCCTTCGAACATCGTGCCGCCCACCGGTGAATACTCGCCTTCGGTGTTTTCGCGCACGATCATGAAGTCGATATCGCCGGCCCTGCGTCCGGCCAGCGGCGACGGCACGCCTTCGAAAAGACGTGCGGGACGCAGGTTGATGTACTGCTCGAACTCGCGCCGGAACTTCAGCAGCGAACCCCATAGCGAGATATGGTCCGGGACTTTGTCGGGCCAGCCTACCGCGCCAAACAGGATCGCGTCGCAGTCTTGCAGTTGCGCTTTCCAGTCGTCCGGCATCATCTGGCCGTGCTGTGCGTAGTAGTCGCAACTCGCCCATTCGATATGTTTGAAGTCGAACCGGATACCGAATCGGTGGCTCACTGCTTCGAGTGCGCGCAAGCCTTCGGGCATCACTTCGACGCCGATGCCGTCGCCGGGGATCACGGCAATGCGATAACTGCGGATCATACCGGGTCTCTCCTGATAGGCGCGTAGCAACGCGCTAGCGTAAAACGATGAGCTTCATTCTATGCGGGCGTGCGCAGCATAAAAATCTGCATTTGACGCGCGCACACTGCACGCATTCCGAAAAGAGCGCGCGAACGCAATACACGACGCTTTGAGGGCGTCGCGTGGCGTTGGCGAAGAGGGGGTAAAGCGGAATGAAAGAAAGGCGCGGCTGGCGTAGAGCCATGGCGGTAGCGCGGAAGTGCTCAGCCCGAGGTGGGCAACCTCGAGCAGTCAGCCTCAAGCGGTCGACTCCAGGCACCGCGTCTACCGTTCAATTGTGGTTCTGCGAAAACAGCGTTTCGAGCGGGTAGTGCGTCTTGATGAACGGCGTCTTGATTATCACATAGCTGAAGTACTTTTCAATGCCGATGTCGCGTTCGAGCAGCCGTTCGACGATGCTCTGGTAGTGGCTCACGCTGCGCGTGACGAACTTGAGCAGATAGTCGTAGCCGCCGCTCGCAAGATGGCATTCGACAATTTCGTCCACGTCGCGAACAGCCGCGACGAACTTGATGAAGTCTTCGCGGCGATGATCGGCAAGCGTGACTTCGGTGAACACCACCTGCACATCGCCCAGCTTTTCAAGCTGGATCTGTGCGCCATAGCCGATGATATAGCCGGCTTTTTCCAGGCGTTTCACGCGGATCAGGCAGGGGCTGGGTGACAGCCCCACGGCATCGGCAAGTTCGACATTCGTAATGCGGCCTTTCTTCTGCAGTTGCGAAAGAATGCGCAGGTCAATCCGGTCCAGTTTGCAGTCGCTACTCATGTCTTGGGTCGGTCTGACGATCGAAGGTTATCCTTTAAAGGCATGCCGATGTTATCACGCCGTTATGCTGCCGCGCGCCTTGTTCCGGGCGATCCCACGTGGGACGAGCCCTTGAGCGCGGCGCGGACATCCGCCTCGTTCATGACTTCGTCGAGCGTGCGTTTCAAGCGCGTGAACAGCAGGTCGAATTCGGCTTCGGTATAGCACAGCGCGGGAGCAAACCCGAGGATGTTGTCGCCGAATGCACGGAACACCAGCTGATTGCGATATGCCGCCGCAGCGATCCTGTCCGACAGCTTCAGCGACGGATCGAAGCCCTGCTTGCTTTCCTTGTCCGATACGAGTTCGAGCGCGCCGAGCAGGCCGCGATGCCGGGAATCGCCAACCAGCGGATGATCGAGCAGCGCATCGAGACCGGCAGCGAAGCGCGGTGCCTGCGCCTGGCCGTTCGCGAGCAGTCCGCCTTCGTGATAAAGCCGCAGCACTTCGAGGCCGATCGCGGCGCTGACCGGATGCGCGGAATACGTATGCCCGTGACCGACGATCGCCGTGCCGTTTGCTTCGCCGGCAATCCCCTGATAGATCGCGTCCGACATCAGCACGGCGCCCATTGGCGCATAGCCGGCGGTCAAACCCTTCGCAATTGTCATCAGATCCGGTTCGACCTGCTCGGCTTCGCATGCGAACAGCGGGCCGGTGCGACCGAACCCGGTGATCACTTCATCGGCGACGAACAGGATGTCGAGGCGGCGGCACGCGTCGTGCATCGCCTTCAGCCAGCCGACCGGCGGCACCACGACGCCGCCTGAACCCTGGATTGGTTCGCAGAAGAACGCCGCGACGTTCTCCGCGCCGAGTTCGGCGACCTTCGCTTCGAGCGCCGCCACCGACTGCGCGATCAGCGCCTTCGCGTCGATACCCGCCGGCTGGCGATACAGATACGGCGACGGTAAATGATGCTGGCTCGGCAACGGCAGGTCGAAGTTGCGATGAAACGCGGGCAACGCCGTCAGCCCCGCGCCGATCGACGACGAGCCGTGATAGCCGCGTTCCAGCGCGATCATATGCTTCTTCGACGGACGGCCGGTCGTGTTGTAGTAATGCGTGATGAAGCGGATCGCGGAATCGACGGCATCTGAGCCACCGAGCGTGAAGTACACGTGTTGCAGCGATACCGGTGCATACGACACCAGCTTCTCCGCCAGTTCGATCGCGGGCTCGGAGCCGAAGTGGAAATAGCCGGTCGCGTAAGGCAGGCGCGCCATCTGTTCGGCTGCGACCTTGACGATGCTGTCCTGGCCATAACCGACGTTCACGCACCACAGGCCGGAGAATGCGTCGAGCAGTTCGTTGCCATCGCGGTCGCGCAGATACGCGCCGTGGCCCGATTCAAGCACGGTGACGCCGCGTGCTTCATGGGCGCGGTAGTTGATGACCGGATGGATCAGGTGTTTGCGGTCGGCTTCGATAAGCGATTGGTTCGGCATGTTGGGTTCTCGTCGCGGGTTGGAGCGGAAGTGACTGTTGACCGGTCCATACTAACGATTGCCCGCTACCCGCCGTGTCGCCAAAAAAAACCTCAAAGAACGCAGTTGACGCGTTTTGCACCCAACGCGCAGCATATTCTGCCGCGCCCGCTTAACAACAGTGCGTACGAGTGCATCACGCGCTCAATAGCCGCGCTCGCGGTCGATCTCTCCGAGCATCGCTTCACCGTTGCGATGACGGCGCAGGTTGTCGAGAACCGCATCGACGGCGCCGTCGGGACGCGTGGCGCTGGCAATATGCGGCGTGATGCGCACGCGCGGCTGCGTCCATAACGGATGACCGGCAGGCAGCGGCTCGGGATCGGTGACGTCCAGCACCGCATTGCGCAGACGTCCGCGACGCAGTGCGTCGAGCAGATCGGCGGTGTTCAGTTGCGGGCCGCGTCCCGTATGAATCAGCGATGCGCCATCGGGCAACGCATCGAGCACCCGGCGCGACAGCAGCCCGCGGGTTGCATCGGTCAGCGGCAACAGACAGACGAGCACATCGGTGCGGGCGAGGAACGCGCCGAGCGACGCGTCGCCCGCATAACAGTCCACACCATCTATCTGGTGCGGCGAACGGCTCCAGCCCGCACACGCGAAGCCGAACAGCTTCAGACGTTCGAGCACCGCCGCGCCGAGCATGCCAAGGCCCAGCACGCCGACCCGGCGCGTCGACGCCGCTCTCACCGGCAACGCTTGCCACACACGCGCCTGCTGCTGCAATGCATAGTCGAACAGATCGCGATGCACGGCCAGCACGGCTTCGGTCACGTATTCGACCATCCCCTCGACGATGCCCGGCTCGATCATCCGCACGACCGGCAAATGCGGCGGCACGCGTGTCAGGTCGAACTGATCGACGCCCGCGCCGACCGAGAACACCACTTCGAGGTTCGGCAGTGTCTCGGCGAGATCGCCGGGCGACCACGCGGCGAGGTAGCGGACCTCGGCCGGGTCGCCGATATCGGGCCAAACCCGGAACGGAAGGTCCGGCGCACGCAGCGCGAAGCGTTCGGCCCATTGCGCACCCCGAACCGGATCGGCCTTATAGAGAAAGGTCACGGCAGAATGTCAGGGTCACAACATCGCCTGATTGATGATGCCGAACTGGCGGAACAGCGTATCGGGTGGCCCTTCGACCCGCGACGGCTCCGCATTGCGGACCATCTTCACGACCTTGTCGACGCGCGGCAGGCCCAGGCCGATCAGCCAGTCGCTCAGACCGCTGCCGGTCGGCACGTCGATCCGCACGAACGCGCCCTCGTTGAGCGCGAGCCAATGGCGGATCAGCGCCTTCGCACGGCTGCAATCGGGGGAATCTGCAGCTACCACCGGACCGATCGCATAACCGCGTCCAAAACGGCGGAACAGCGCAAAACCGAGCAGTTCGCCGTCGCGGTCCAGCGCGATGCCGTCGGCGGCCTGCAGCAGTGCGGGCAGCACCGCGCTGCGATCCAGTCCGCATGCGCGCGACGCGAGTTCGACCAGTTGCGGCGTGTCGTTGACGCCCAGCGGACGCAGACGTTCACCCGCAGGCAACGACACGAGCGGCGGTTGGAACACCGCGCCCTGATGCTGTTCGAGCGAGCCGCACGCGTGGAAACCGAGCTTTTCGTACAGCGGCTGACCGGCCACGGTCGCGTGCAGAAAGGTCACCCGGTTGCCTGTCTCTTCGAGCACCAGCATCATCAGCTTGCGGCCGATACCGCGGCCCTGATGTTCCGGCGACACGATCACCATGCCGAGTGTCGCGCGATCCGCGCCGAACTTCCAGAACAGCGCCGTGCCGATCACCACACCGGCCTCTTCGGCGGCAAACCCGCTTCCCGCATCGGCGGCAAAGCGCCAGTCTTCGGCACGATGCGGCCAGCTGACCGCCATCGACAGGCCATGCGCGGCCGCGATGTCGTCAGGGGTAAAGCGTCGATAGATAGGCGTTTCTTGTTCTGCGGATCCGGACACGGCTCACTCCTTGAAAGACGTCACACTTGCCTGCGACTGTCGCATTTCGGCTGCGTCGTTAATAGGACGTTCCTTTTATCTTGCCTCACCAGAATCCGGTTCGACGCAACTCGCTACAAAACACATCGTCAACCGGGCCGGAACGCGTCGATTGTGCTGAATCGGCATTTTTGTCGGCGGCATATATCACGCATGAGACTTTACGATTTCTCTCGAACGCAGCGTTGTTCGCCGCCGCTATCGCGATGCCGCCGCCCCGGCGCATCGGGAGACGCGGCGATAACCGCAGAGGGGCACGGCAAATCGTGCTGCGCAGACCACCCAAAACGGTCGATTCGAATGGTCGGGACGCTCCGATCGCGACAACCGGTAGTTTTTTGGGGTGCTTAAATCGTCTCATGCCGGTTAAGCAGAATCCAACCTTCTCATTGTTAGGAGCAGTTCGCATGAACGACGACGAAGTCAAAAACGGTGGTTTCAGCCGCCGCGACATGATGCGGGTAATGGCTGCTGGCAGCATGCTGGCAACCGGCGCGGGCGGACTGCTGGCCGGCGCGAGGTCCGCATTCGCCGCGCCCGCGCCGAAAAAAGGCGGCAAGATCCGTGTGGCCTACGACGTCGGTTCGACCGCCGATACGATGGATCCGGCGAAGGGTTCGGCGGGCAGCGACTATATCCGCTTCTTCATGTTTTACAGTGGCCTGACGCAACTCGATGCAAGCCTGACGCCGCAGATGAACCTCGCGGAAGCACTCGATACGTCCGACGCGAAAACCTGGGTCATCAAGTTGCGCAAGGGTGTCGCGTTTCACGACGGCAAGGCGCTCGCGCCGGCGGACGTGGTGTACTCGCTGATGCGCCACAAAAACCCGGCGACGGCATCGAAGGTAAAGTCGCTGGCCGACCAGTTCACCGACGTGAAGGCCACCGGTCCGAACGAGGTGACGCTAACGCTCGAATCGGCCAACGCCGATCTGCCGGTGATTCTCGCGACGCCGCAATTCGTGATCGTCAAGGACGGCACGACCGATTTCAACGCGGGCATCGGCACCGGCCCGTACAAGGTGAAGTCGTTCAAACCGGGCGTCAGCACGGTCGGCGTGCGCAACGACAGCTACTGGAAGCCGGGCCTGCCGTATCTCGACCAGATCGAACTGATCAGCATCAGTGACAACGCCGCACGCGTGAACGCACTGCTGTCGGGTGACGTTCATCTGATCAACTCGGTGGACCCTCGTTCGACGCAACGCATCGCATCGACGCCGGGTTACGCGGTCAAGGAAACCAAGTCGGGTCTGTATTCGGACCTCATCATGCGCCGTGACAACACGATAACGGGCAACCCTGATTTCGTGAACGGCATGAAATATCTGTTCGATCGCGATCAGATCCGCACGGCGGTATTTCGCGGCTACGCGGTGATTGGCAACGACCAGCCGATTCCGCCGGGCCATCGTTACTTCAATGCATCGCTGCCGCAGCGCAAGGTCGATCTGGACAAGGCAAAGTTCTACTTCCAGAAAGCGGGTGCAATCGGCACGCCGCTGCCGCCGATCTACGCGACGCCCGACGCGAACGGCTCGGTGGAAATTGCGGAACTGATGCAGCAGACGGGCGCGAAAGTCGGCCTGAACGTCACGGTCAATCGCGTACCGGCCGACGGTTACTGGTCGAACCACTGGATGAAGCATCCGCTCGGATTCGGCAGCGTGAATCCGCGCTCGAGCGCCGACGTGCTGTTCACGCAGTTCTTCAAGTCGGACGCCGCGTGGAACGAGTCGGGCTGGAAGAATCCGAAGTTCGACCAGTTGCTGCTGGCGGCCCGCTCGGAAACCGACGACGCGAAGCGCAAGCAGATGTACGGCGACATGCAGGTCATCGTCGCCGAGCAGGGCGGTATCGGCATTCCTGCCTTCATCAGCCTGCTCGATGCGAACGACCAGCGTCTGCAAGGACTCGGCTCGATCCCGACTGGTGCGATGATGGGCTTTTCGTTCGCCGAGCATGTATGGTGGAACGCGTGACGATTGCGAGTTGAAGCAGTACGCGCAAACCGGCGCGCGTCCCCACGCGCCAGTTTGCGCGATGTCACCTTGAGGAGATCCGGACGATGAACCAGAACATAGCCGCACTGATAGGCCGGCGCGTTGCAGTCACCGCGCTCACGCTGCTGATCGTGTCGATCATCATTTTCCTGATCACCAATCTGCTGCCCGGCGACGCCGCGCAGGCCGCGCTCGGCCAGGCGGCAACGCCCGAAACGGTGGCCGCATTGCGCCAGCAGTTCGGTCTCGATCAACCGCCCTACCTGCGCTACCTGAACTGGCTCATCGGTCTGGTGCATGGCAACTTCGGCCTGTCGCTGTCCAACAACATGCCGGTGACGGAACTGATCGAAGGCCGGCTGCCGAATTCGCTGACGCTGGCTGCGATCACGACCGCCGTGTCGGTGCCGATCGCGGTGTCGTGCGGCATTCTGGCGGCAGTCAGGCGCGATACGCTGATCGACCGGATCGTGAGCCTGGGCACGCTGTCGCTGGTCGCCACGCCCGAATTCCTGATCGCGACGGTTGCCGTGCTGGTGCTGGCCGTCAAGCTGCACTGGCTGTCCGCGCTGTCGTATAGCGGCGAGATCGATAATTTCAACCAGTTCTTGCGCGCCTATGCGATGCCGGTGCTGACGTTGTGCGCCGTCGTGATTGCACAGATGGCTCGGATGACGCGCGCCGCGGTGATCGAGCAGCTCGGTTCGTCGTATGTCGAAATGGCGGTGCTCAAGGGCGCCAGCCCGGCGCGCGTCGTATTGCGTCACGCATTGCCGAACGCGATCGGCCCGATTGCGAATGCCATCGCGTTGAGTCTGTCTTATCTGCTGGGCGGCGTGATCGTCGTCGAGACGATTTTCAACTACCCCGGACTTGCGCGTCTGATGGTCGACGCTGTCGCGAACCGCGATTTTCCGCTGGTCCAGGCTTGCACGTTGCTGTTTTGCCTCGGCTATCTGGTGCTTGTCTTTCTGGCCGATCTCTGCGCAATCCTCTCGAACCCGAGATTGCGCACATGAACGACAACCGCCCGTATTCACCGCATCCGCAGCAGGAGCCGCCCATGAACCATTACGAACTGGTACAACGCAGCAGCGCGTTGCCGCCAGGCGCGGATCGTCCTCAGGACCCCGAACCCTCGCAGCCTTCGCAACCCTTCGGCGGCGCGCCGGCAGCGCCGTCGGGTGCGCCGCAACGCAAACGCCGTTCACTGGTTGCGCGCATGGGTCTGTCAAAAGGAGGCTGGATCGGCTTCTGCATGGTCTGCCTCGCGCTGTTCGTCGCCGCTTTCGCACCGTGGCTCGCGCCGCACCAAGTCGGCACGATCCTGACGCCGGACGTGTTCGCCCCATTCAGCGCGAAGCTGCCGCTCGGCTCCGATTACCTGGGCCGCGACATGCTGAGCCGGATCGTCTACGGCACCCGGCTGACCGTGCTGTTGTCGCTGGCCGCTGCGTTGCTTGCGGCTGTCACCGGCACCACGCTCGGCCTGCTGGCCGCGGTTGCGGGCCGTGTCGTCGATGAAACGATGAGCCGCCTGCTCGATGCGATCACGTCGATCCCGTCGAAGATGTTCGCGCTGATGGTCGTCGCGGCGTTCGGTTCTTCGCTGACGCTGCTCGTGCTGACCGCAGCGATCAGCTATATGCCCGGCTCGTACCGGATCGCGCGCTCGCTGGCGGTCAACATCAGCCAGCTCGAATACGTACAGGTGTCGCGGGCACGCGGCGAAAGCGCACTTTATATCGCGTGCGTCGAAATGCTGCCGAACATGTTGCATCCCATGCTGACCGATACCGGCTTGCGCTTCACGTTCGTCGTGCTGCTGCTGAGCGGGCTCAGCTTCCTCGGGCTAGGCGTGCAACCGCCGTATGCCGATCTCGGCTCGCTGGTCCGCGAGAATATCGCGGGTCTCGGCGACGGTGCACCGGTCGTCATCATGCCCGCGCTGGCCATCGCAATCCTGACGGTCGGCGTGAACCTGCTGATCGACGGGCTACCGCACCGCAGCCGCCGCAAAGCCGCCGCACGCACCGCTGGAGGTCATTGAATGAGCACCATCGCACACAATCTGGTCGAGGTGCGCGGCCTGCGCGTGGTCGGCAGCCGTCCGGGCGAACCGGATACGACCATCGTGCACGGCATCGATTTCGACGTGGCGCGCGGCGAGGTGCTGGCGCTGATCGGCGAATCCGGCTCGGGCAAGACGACCATCGCGCTTTCGCTGATGGGACATGCGCGCAGCGGTTGCCGGATTTCCGGCGGGACGATTCACGTTGGCGGGACCGATGTGCGGTCGCTGTCGGCGAAAGGGCTTGCCGCGTTGCGCGGACGCAAGGTCGCGTATATCGCGCAAAGCGCGGCGGCGGCCTTTAACCCGGCGCGTGCGATTCTCGATCAGGTGATCGAAAGCGCGCTGATTCACGGCACGCTTTCAAAGGCCGCCGCGCAGGCAAAGGCGGTCGAACTGTTTCGCGCGCTGGCCTTGCCTGAGCCGGAAAAGATCGGCAAGCGCTATCCGCATCAGGTGTCGGGCGGTCAGTTGCAGCGTCTGATGGCGGCGATGGCGCTGATCACCGACCCCGAACTGGTGATTCTCGACGAGCCGACCACCGCGCTCGACGTCACGACGCAGATCGATGTCTTGCAGGCCTTCAAGAACGTGATAAAGGAATTCGGCATGACGGCCGTCTACGTGTCGCACGATCTCGCGGTCGTCGCACAGATGGCGGACCGGATTCTCGTATTGAGTGACGGGCAGATCCGCGAGGCCGGCGCAACCGAACAGATCCTGCATGCACCGGCGCATCCTTATACCCAGAGCCTGATCGCCGCGGTAACGCCGGACAGCGCCGCATGCGGTGCCGATGAACCCGCGCCGGTCTCCGGGCAGTCGCCCCAGGCCCGGCTCACGTCGGACACCCCGCTGCTCGAAGTGCGTGGCGTGGTGGCCGGCTACGGCCGCAAGGACGCGAAGGGCTGGCCCGCGAAAGTGATCCTGAACGACGTCGATTTGCGGATTGGGCGTGCTCAGACGGTGGGCGTGATCGGAGAGTCCGGGTCGGGCAAGACCACGCTCGCGAAGGTGATCGCCGGTCTGGTGCCGTCGTCGGGCGGTAGTCTGCTGCTCGACGGCGAGCCGCTCGCCGGCAATCTGGACAAGCGTACCAAGGAGCAGTTCCGCCGCATCCAGATCGTGTTCCAGAATGCCGATACCGCGCTGAACCCGGTGCATACGGTTGAACGCACGCTGGCGCGTCCGCTCGCGTTCTATCACGGCATCAAAGGCGCGAAGGCGAAGGCGCGCGTGGCCGAACTGCTGGAACTGGTGAAGCTGCCCGCGTCGGTTGCGTCGCGTTCGACGTTCGAGTTGTCCGGCGGCCAGAAGCAGCGCGTCAATCTTGCGCGCGCGCTTGCGGCCGAGCCCGATCTGATTCTCTGCGACGAAGTGACGTCAGCGCTGGATACCGTGGTTGGCGCGGCGATTCTCGATCTGCTGCGCGATCTTCAACGCAAGCTCGGCGTGTCGTATGTGTTCATTACGCACGACATCGCGAAGGTCCGCGCAATCAGCGACGACATCGTCGTGCTGTACGCGGGCCATCGCGTGGAAACCGGCAACCGCGAAGCGTTGTGCGCGCCGCCGTTCCATCCTTATTCCCACCTGCTGGTGTCGTCCGCGCCCGAGCTGCGCGCCGGCTGGCTCGACGAGGCGAGTGAGCGCTGTCATCAGCCGCTCGCGCCGATCGGACCGTCCGCCGACAACCCCGAGTTGTGCACGTTTCTCGACCGCTGCGCGATGCGAGTCGACGGCCTGTGCAACCACGCGGCGCCGTCGATTCGCACGTTGGAAAACGGCGCGCAGGTGCTGTGCCATCGCAGCGAGGCCGACTTGCTGAGCTTTCAGACACCGCACGAAGCATTCGCGTTCGCGCAGGTCGAACGCGCCTAGCGAGCGGCTTTTCGACAATTCGATTTGAAACGGACCCCGAAGCATGGCTTCGGGGCGTGATTCCGGTCGTCCGGCGGAAGGCGCTCGTCCAGGCTTCCGGGACTAACGTCAAGGGACTCTTTCATGGGCATGAGAATCGGGGTGGATATCGGCGGATCGTTTGCCGATTTTGCCGTACTGAACGACGCGACAGGCGAGCTGAAAACATTGAAGGTGTTTTCGCGGCCCGATAGTCCGGGCAGCGAAGTGCTGAGCGGCATGGAACAGCTTGCCGAGCGTTACGGCATCGCGCCAAAGGACGTCGCCTATTTCACGCACGGTACGACCGTCGGCGTCAACGCGGTCGTGCAGCGCAAGGGCTTGCGGCTCGGGCTGATCACGACGCGCAACTTCGAGGACGTGCTCGATATCGCGCGGCTCAAAGGCCCGGACATGTACAACCTGCTGTCGAAGCGGCCCGCGCCGCTGGTGCCGCGAGAGCGCGTGTTCGGCGTGGTCGAACGGTTGACGGCGCAGGGCAGTGTCGAAACACCCGTCGATGAGGCGAGCGTGCTCGACGCATGCGACAAGCTGCGCTGCGCGGGATGCGAAGGGGTGGTCGTCTCGCTGCTGCATGCATATCGCAACCCGGCGCACGAGCACGCCGTGAAAGCGATCATCGAAGCCGAAATGCCGGGCTTTTTCGTGTCGTGCTCGAGCGACGTGTGGCCGATCATCCGCGAATACGAGCGCACGTCGACGGCGGTGATCGGCGGTTACGTGCAACCGAAGGTGTCACAATATCTGACGTCACTGCAACGCGCGCTGGTTGAAACCGGCATCACCGCCGACATGAAAGTCACCAAGTCGAACGGCGGTGTGATGAACGCAGAGGCCGGCAAGACCAACTGCGTGCAGATGATTCTGTCGGGTACGGCATCGGGCGTGATCGGCGCGGCGTATGTCGCGCGGCAAAGCGGGTTGAAGCAGTGCATGAGCCTCGACATCGGCGGCACGACCGCCGACGTCGCGCTGATCGTGGATGGCGAACCGCAATACGCGAGCGGCGAATATATCGGCGATTTCCAGATTCATATTCCGTCGGTGTCGGTGTCGTCGATCGGCGATGGCGGCGGTTCGATCGCCTGGGTCGACGACTTCGGCGTGCTGAAAGTCGGTCCCGAAAGCGCCGGATCCAACCCCGGACCGGTCTGTTACGGACGCGGCGGCACGCGCGCGACGATCACCGATGCGTTCGTCGTGCTCGGCGTGATCGGCAATGCGAGCCTCGGTTATAACTCGGTGAAGGTCGATCACGACGCCGCGCATCGTGCGGTGGAAGTCCTTGCGCACCGGCTCGGCTCGAACGTGTACAAGACCGCCGAAGCGATCGTCAACGTCGCGGTGTCGGGCATGTATGCGGGCGTGAGCCGGATCGTGTCGCGTTTCGGGATCGACCCGCGCACGTTTTCGCTGCTGCCGTTCGGCGGCGCGGGTCCGATGCTCGCGTGCTACTTCGCACGCGCGATCGGTATGGATAACATCCTCGTGCCGATGGCGCCCGGCGTATTGAGCGCGCTCGGCGGCTTGATTGCGGATACGCGTAACGACTTCGTCAAAACCACCTATTACGACCTCGACGCGGCGTCGCTGGCGAAGCTCGGTGACGATGTGCGCGGTCTCGACAACGCGGCGCGCGAGTGGATGACTGGCCAGATCGGCGATGCGTCGAACGCGACGGTCGCGATTTCCGCGGAGATGCGCTACAAGGGCCAGTCGTTCGAAATCGATACGCCGTTGCAGATGCACTGGCTGACCGGCAACGATCTCGCGCCGCTCGAGGAAGCGTTCCATCGCGAGCATGAACGGCTGTACGGACACCGCGACGTTGCCGCAAAAATGCAGGTCGTCGCACTCCGTCTTGTCATCACCGCGGCCACGCCGAAGCCCGTCCTTCAACCGATCGAAACCAGCACGCAAGCGCCGACGCCAGCCGGCACGATTCGAGTATTCATGGACGGCGCGTTCCACGACGCCGGGCTGTATCACCGCAAAGACCTGAAAGCGGGCCAGCAAATCGACGGCCCCGCAGTGATCCCGCAGGACGATTGCACGACCAGCGTGCTGCCGGGTTACCGCGGCCGCGTCGATACCTACGGCAACCTCGTGTTCACCAACGTCAACTGATTTCGCACGGAGCATCGCAATGCAATTTGACAAGGCTGTGCTGCAGATTTTCGCGAACTATTGCGTGGCTGCGGCGGAGAGTATGGCGTACACGCTGGTGCGTACCGCGCACTCGACGTTCGTCAAGGAAACCGAGGACTTCTCGTGCGCGATCACGACGCCGGAAGGGCTTACCTTCGCGTCGCCGAAGACGCTGGGCGCGACCTGGTATGTCGGGCTCGATTACAGCCCGGTGATCGCGATGATCGACGACTACGAGCCCGGTGATGTGTGCATGACGAACGACGCGTACAGCGGCTTTGTCGCAACGCATACGCCCGATATCGTGATCTGGAAACCGGTGTTCCATGGTGGCGAGATCGTGTGTTTCGTCGGCGGCCATATTCACAATACCGATATGGGCGGGGCGGTGCCCGCGTCGCTGTCTCGCACGTTGACCGAGATCGAACAGGAAGGCATCCGTTTCCCGCCGTGCAAGATCGTGCGGGCGGGCGTCGTCGACGAATCGATCCTGAAGATCATGGCGGCCAACGTCCGCGTGCCAGATCAGAATCTCGGCGACTTTCGCGCGCAGCTGGCGTCGCTGCATACCGGCGAGCGCCGCGTGCTTGAAATCGTCGAACGCTTCGGCATCGACGGCTTCAAGGCCGGCATGGGCGCGTTGCTCGACTACTCGGAAGAACAGGCGCGCACGGTGTTGCGCAGCATTCCAGATGGAGATTATTTCTTCGCGGAATATGCGGACGAAGACTCGGTGCGCGGCAAGCCGATGCGCGTCGCGCTGACGGCGCGCATCCGGGACGGGTCGGTCGAGATAGATTACACCGGCAGCGATCCGCAGTTGCAGTCGTCGCTGAACATGCCGACCGGCGGACGCGAGCGGCATGCGCTGGCGCTGGTCGGCCTCGTGTACGTGCTGTACACGCTTAACCCGGACATCCTGCTGAACACGGGCATGTTGCGCGTCGCGCGTTGCATCTTGCCCGAAGGGACGGTCGTCAATGCGGTGAAGCCGGCTGCGGTCGGCATGCGCAGTCTGACCTGCAAGCTGCTGCATCTGCTGACCTTCGGCGCGTTCGCGCAAGCGGTGCCGGACCGCCTCGCCGCGTGTCCGGCAGGCGGCCTGTCGATTCTCAGCGTCAAGACGATGAACCCGCATGGCGCGACGGTGATGGCCTCGATCGGACCGATCGGCGGCGGTGCGGGCGGCAGCCCGTCGGACGACGGCGAAGACGGCTCCGGCGCGAACAACGCGTTCCTGCGCAACACGCCGGTCGAAATCAACGAGGCCGAAGTGCCGATCCGCATTACGCGCTACGGCGTCGCGCCGGGATCGGGCGGGGCCGGACAGTATCGCGGCGGACAAGGTCTCGTGATGGAGTTCAAGGTGTTCGCGCCGAACACACTGGTGACGGCGCGCAACCGGGACCGGACGCGCTTCGCGTCGTGGGGCGTGCGCGGCGGTCATGCGGGCGCGAACGCGCGCTTCACGCGCAACCCCGGCATGCCGAACGCCGAGGAACTGGACAACAACGATCTGGTGGTCTGCGCGCCGGGCGACGTGATCCGGCTGGTCGGGGCAGGTGCGGGCGGTTACGGCCTTCCTGTCGATCGCGATGCGGAGAAGGTCCGCGAAGACGTGTTGCGCGGCTACGTCACGCTCGACGAGGCGCGTGACGTGTACGGCGTCGTGCTGACGGGCGAGCAACTGGCACTCGACGTCGCGCAAACCGCGCATCTGCGCGACGAAACTCGCGCGCGGCTCGAAGGTCAGGCTGCGCCCGCATTCTCGTTTGGCGCACACCGCGATGCGTTCGAAACGAAGTGGACCCGCGAACGGTACGCCGCGCTGACGTCGCTGCTGGCCGGTGTGCCGGTGCAGTGGCGCTACTTCATCAAGCATCGGATTTTCGAGGCGCTGGATGCGCGGATCGCAGCGCAGCCACAAGCTTGCGCGGACGGCAGCCCGGCTATCGTCCACGCGTTGTTCGCGGAGCTTGTTGCGAACTATCCGCAACTGACTGCGGCGGACTAAGCCTTGTGGCCCGCGCTTAAAGCGGGGGGCCCTTTGCTGCGCGGTCGCGTTCGCAGGGTGCCGCCCTTGTCATCAGACTGACCTTTGAAACGACCAAGATGAACAACTTCGATCCTTCTCGCGTCACTGTGCGCAGTGCGCATTTCATCGGCGGACAGTATCTGGAGGGCGCGGGCGTCATCGACGTCGCGCGGCCGTCCGACGGCATCGCTTACGCGGCGTTGCCGGTAGCGGATGCAACGCTCGTCGACCATGCGGTGGAAGACGCGTGGCGCGCGTTCAAGACTAGCGATTGGGCGCGTCGTGCGCCGCGCGAGCGGGCGCGCGTGATGCGTCGCTGGGCGGAACTGATCGAAGCCGATGTCGAGACGCTCGCGCCGCTCGAAGCGCTCGGTTCGACCCGTCCGATCGCCGATGCCGCCCGCTGGGATGTGCCGTTCACGGCGGAAGGCATCCGTTTCTACAGCGAGTACGCGGACCGGATCGGCGGCGAGGTTGCCGCGACCCGATCCGATCATCTGGGCATGACTGTCGCTGAGCCGTATGGCGTGATCGCTGCGATCGCACCATGGAATTTTCCACTGGTGATGGCATCGTGGAAGGTTGCCCCTGCGTTGGCGGCGGGTAATGCCGTGGTGCTGAAGCCTTCGGAACTGACGCCGTTTTCCGTGTTGCGGCTGGCCGAACTCGCGGTCGAGGCGGGCATTCCACCGGGCATCTTCAACGTCGTGCAAGGCGACGGACGCACGACTGGCGACGCGCTGTGCCGTCATCCGAAGATCTCGAAGGTCACGTTCACCGGCTCCAGTCAGACCGGCGCGGCAATCATGAGCGCGTGCGCGCAGACCGGCACCAAGCCGGTCACGCTCGAACTGGGCGGCAAGAGCCCGCAACTCGTGTTCGCCGACGCGCCGGATCTCGACCGCGTCGCGCGGCGCGTGGCGGCGGCGATCGCGGGCAACGCGGGACAAGTGTGCGTGGCCGGCTCGCGGCTGATCGTCGAGCGCGGCGCGGCGGCGCACCTGATCGACGGTATCTCGACGGCATTCGCCGCGCTGAAGCCGGGCGCGACCTGGGCAGCAGGCACGACGCTCCCGCCGATCATTTCGTCGCCGCAGTTGCAGCGGATCGACGGCATCGTCAAACGCACCCTGGAGAGCGGCGCACAGGCGGCGACGGGCGGCGCGCGCATTGCGCTGAACGGCGACGGCGCGTTCTACGCGCCGACCATTCTGACCGGCGTGACGGCGGATTCGGAAGCCGTGCGCGAAGAAATTTTCGGACCGGTGCTGACAGTGCAGACTTTCGACGAGGAGGATGAAGCTCTCGCGCTCGCGTCCCATGAAAAGTACGGGCTGGCGGCGGGCGTCCATACCTCGGACCTGAGCCGCGCGCTACGGATGATGCGCGGCATCGAAGCGGGCACGGTGTGGATCAACCGCTACGGCCGCACCGCCGATTTCGTGATCCCTACCGGCGGCTACAAAAGCTCGGGCATCGGCAAGGATCTCGGACGCCAGGCCTATGAAGCGAATCTGCGTTTCAAGAGCGTGCTGATCGATATCACCGACGGCGCATAGCGGCCCTACCAATCGTCGAAGCGGCCGCCACGGCCGCCTCGCTCCTCACGGCCGCGTCCTCGCAGACGCGGCCGTGTGCGTTTCGGGACGCGCAAAACCGCGTCGAAAACACGCCGCATGTTGTGCTGCGCAAGCCGCCAAAAACGGTGGATTCTGTGCCTCGGGGTTTGCAATACAAGGCAACCGGGTTTTTTTGCGGTGATTTAATTTGTCTCAGCAGACCACGCCGCGCAGCGCGAAACATCACGGCGTTCTGCTGGCGTATCGTTTCGACGATAGGCCGCGACACCCGATTGCAATGGCGCGAGCACGACTCGTGGTCGCGCCGGTTTCTTACCCGGCCCCGGCTCACTCTTCGCTGATCACAGGAAAAAGACATGACCCGCTTCAAGCCCAAATACATCACCTTCGACTGCTATGGCACGCTGACGCGCTTCCGGATGAGCGACATGGCACGCGAGCTGTTCTCGGACCGCGTCCCGGCCGGGCAGATGGAACAGTTCGTCAAGGACTTCGCCGCCTATCGTCTTGACGAAGTGCTCGGCGCATGGAAGCCGTATCAGGACGTGGTCAAGAACGCGGTGCGCCGCACACTGAAGCGCTGGAACATCGAATACAACGATGCCGAAGCACAGAAGTTCTACGACGCCGTGCCGACCTGGGGTCCGCATGCGGACGTGCCGGAAGGGCTGTCGAAGGTCGCGAAGGAAATCCCGCTGGTGATCCTGTCGAACGCGTCGAACGATCAGATCCAGAGCAACGTCGACAAGCTTGGCGCACCGTTTCACAAGGTCTTCACCGCGCAGATGGCGCAGGCGTACAAGCCGCGTCTGCAAGCGTTCGAATACATGCTGGACAACCTCGGCTGCGCTCCGGAAGACATTCTGCATGTATCGTCGAGCTTGCGTTATGACCTGATGTCGGCGAACGACATCGGCATCAGGAACAAGGTGTTCGTCTCGCGCGGTCACGAACCGTCCACGCCGTATTACGGGTACACCGAGATCAAGGACATCGGCGGCCTCGCCGGTGTCGTGGGTCTTTGAACGGCTTCGGGCGGTGTTGAATGACGTCAGACGGTTCGAAGCTGCTTCGCGCGGCCTCGAACTGCGCCGTGCGTCCCGCGTAACACGTGAATCTCGCTGAAAAGGATCTGATGAAGCTCGAATCGTACTGGCTGGACACGCGTCCTGCATTTCGCGAAGGCTGCGAAGGGCCGGTGGAAGGACGTGCCGACGTGGTCGTGATCGGCGGCGGTTTTACGGGCTTGTCGGCGGCGCTCGAACTGGCGTCGCGCGGCGTTCAGGTGGTCGTGCTCGAAGCCGGGCAGATTGCGGGCGAAGCGTCGGGTCGCAACGGTGGTCAATGCAACACCGGTCTCGCGCACGACTACGCGTCGCTGGCGGCGAAGATCGGCGCGCCGCAGGCGAAGGCGTTCTATCGTGCGTATGAAAGCGCGGTGGCGACCGTCGATTCGATTGTCAGCACGCACAGCATCGACTGCGATTTCGTTCGGACCGGCAAGCTCAAGCTCGCCGCGAAGCCGCAGCATTTCGCAGGCCTGCAGCAGACCTACGAGGTGTTGCGTCGCGAGGTCGATCAGAACATCGAGCTGATCACGCCGGACCGGATTCGCGACGAAATCGGTTCGGACGGTTTCTTCGGCGGGCTGGTGCAGCGTAACGGCGCGCAGATGCATATGGGCAAGTTCGGTGTCGGACTCGCGCAGGCGGCGGTGCGCAACGGCGCCCGGATTTTCGAACACGCCGCCGTCACGCAGATGAAGCAACTCGACGGCCAACGATACGAGATCACGTCGGACCGTGGCACGATCCGCGCGGATCGCGTGCTGGTCGCGACCGGCGCGTCGCAATTGGGACCGTTCCAGTGGTTCCGTCGCCGAATTGCGCCGGTCGGCAGCTTTATCGTCGTGACGGAGCCCTTGCCCATAGCCCAGCTCGATCGTCTGTTCCCGGCACGCCGCGCGTATGTGACGACGCGGCATATCGGCAATTATTTTCGGGTGACGCCGGACAACCGTCTGCTGTTCGGCGGACGGGCGCGGTTCGCGATGTCGAGCCCGAAGTCCGATAGCAAGAGCGGCGAGATTTTGCGCGCCGGTATGGCGGCCTACTTTCCCGAACTCGCCAACGTGCGCCTCGATTATTGCTGGGGCGGTCTGGTCGATATCACCGCCGACCGCCTGCCGCGCGCAGGCCAGCACGAAGGCTTGTTCTATTCGATGGGCTATAGCGGTCACGGTGTGCAGATGTCGGTCCACATGGGCCGCGTGATGGCCGACGTGCTGTACGGTTCGGCTGCGGTGAATCCGTGGCGCGAACTCGAATGGCCCGCGATACCCGGGCATTTCGGCCATGCGTGGTTCCTGCCGCTGGTCGGCGCGTATTACCGCGTGCAGGACATACTGCATTGATGAGGCCGCTTTTGATAGACACGCCGACGGCGTTCGCCGCCATTTCCACGTTCGATCGACGCCGCGTTGGCGGCGTGCAACAGGAGTCATGCGCATGAAGTCGAGATTCGTCCGGCTTGCCGAGACGGGGCGCCGCGCCGTGTCGTTCAGGGTCGACGGCGAAGTGGTCGCCGGTCTTGAAGGCGACACGCTGCTGGTCGCAATGCTCTGCAATAACGATCACGTTCGCCATTCCGAGTTCGGTCCCGAAGTGCGCTCCGGTTTCTGCCTGATGGGCGCGTGTCAGGACTGTTGGGTCTGGACCACCGACGGCGAGCGCTTGCGCGCCTGTACCACGACGGTCGACGCGGACCTCGATATCGTCACCCGCCAGCCGGAGGTGTCATGGTCCAACCTCGTGTGATCGTGGTCGGCGCGGGGCCGGCAGGCGTGCGCTGCGCCGAAACACTCGTTGCGGCGGGCATCCGCCCGATGATCGTCGATGAAGGACGGCGCGACGGCGGACAGATCTATCGTCGTCAGCCGGACCAGTTTTCGCGTCCGTACAGCAAGCTCTACGGCACTGAAGCCGCGCGTGCGAAAAGTCTGCACGACAGCTTTGAAGCGTTGCGCGCGAAAGTCGATTACTGGCCCGAAACGCTGGCCTGGAACATCTCGGGCGGCAAGCTCTATACCGCCCGCGATGGCCTCGCGAGCGACCACGCGTACGACGCGTTGATTCTTTGCCCCGGCGCGACCGACCGTTTGATGCCCGTCAAAGGCTGGCAATTCGCCGGCACATACAGCCTTGGCGCGTCGCAGATCGCGCTGAAGGCGCAGGCCTGCACGATCGGCGGCAACGTGGTGTTCATGGGTTCGGGGCCACTGCTGTATCTGGTAGCGAACCAGTACGTGCAAGCGGGCGCGAAGGTCGCGGCAGTGCTCGATACGTCGCCGTTCAGCAAGCGCCTGCGCGCGTTGCCGAAGCTGCTTGCGCGGCCGGACGTGTTGCGCAAGGGCGCGACGCTGGTGAAGTCGTTGAAGAAAAGCGGCGTCAGGATCGTCAGCGGCATCGAGCCCGTGGAGATCCACGGTCACGATCAGCTTGGCGTCGAAGGCGTCAGTTACCGGGATTCGTGTGGCACCGTGCAGCGGATCGCGTGCGACGCCGTCGCGCTCGGCTATCACCTGCGTCCGGAGACGCAACTCGCAGATCTGGCCGGTTGCGCTTTCACGTTCGATGCGTCGACGCATCAATGGTTGCCGCAACTCGACGCCATGGGTCGTAGTTCGGTCAAGACGGTCTATCTCGCCGGCGATGGCGTACGCGTGCTCGGCGCCGACGGCGCGGAAGCGGCCGGCGCGCTCGCAGCACTGGCGGTATTGAAAGATCTCGGTCGGCCGGTCGATGCGGCGCGCGTCGACGCATTGAAGCGCGAGCGTGCGAAGATGGACCGCTTTCGCGCCGGTCTCGCCGACGCGTTTCCGTGGCCCGCGCAACATGCCGCACGTTTGTCGGACGACACTATCGTGTGCCGTTGCGAAGGCATTAGCGTGGGCGAGTTGCGCCGCGTGACGCTCGAAGAGGGCGCGTGCGAAGCGAATCGCGCGAAGGCGTTCAGCCGCGTCGGCATGGGACGTTGCCAGGGGCGTTATTGCGGCCATGCGGCAGCCGAAGTCATTGCCGCCGCAGCCGGCGTGCCGCTCGACAAGGTTGGCCGGTTGCGCGGCCAGGCGCCGGTCAAGCCGTTTGCGATTTCGACTATTCCGGTGAGCGTTACGACGCCTGAACCCACTGAGGTAGCGGAGGGAAAATGAGCCGGATCGATGCGGATGTGATGATTGTCGGCGGCGGATTCATGGGTGTTGCCGCGGCGTTTTTCTTGCGCCAGCGAGGCCGCTCGGTGGTGCTGCTCGAACGCGGCCTTGTCGGTCAGCAGGCGAGCGGCACGAACTTCGGCAACGTGCGTCGGCAAGGACGCTTTCTGCCGCAATTGCCGCTTGCGAACCGGTCGCGCGAGATTTGGGGCAAGTTGCCCGAACTGATCGGTCATAGCGCCGAATTTCTGAAGTCCGGTCATGTTCGCGTTTGCTACCGGCAAGAACAGGACGACGGGTTCGAAATCTATGCGCGCGAAGCGGCGCAATACGGGCTCAAGCTCGATCTGTATCGTGGCGCGCAGATGCGCGCGAAGTTTCCGTTTCTCGGGGATGAAGTGCTGTCCGCGTCGCATTCGGTGCAGGACGGTCATGCGAATCCGCGTCTCGCCGCGCCCGCTTTCGGACGCGCCGCGGCGCGCGCTGGAGCCCGCATCGAAGAGAACACCGAGATCGCCACCGTCGAGAAAGACGGTGATCTGTTTCGCGCGACCAGCACCGATGGCCGCACCTTCTGCGCGCCGAACCTGCTGATTACCGCAGGCGCGTGGGGCAGTCAGTTGAGTGCGCAATTCGGCGAGCCCGTGCCGATTGCCATTCACGGTCCGCAAATGGCCGTGACCGAGCCGGTTCCTTATGCGATCGGTCCGGTGGTAGGCGTGTCGTCGCCGTTCATCGAGGAAGTGCTGTATTTCCGGCAGGTGGAGCGCGGCAATATCGTGATCGGCGGATGTGCACGCGGCCCTGCCTATCTCGACGAACGGCGCGCGAAAGTGTTGCCGGAAAGCACGTTGCTGCAATTCAGACAGATGGCGCGACTCGCACCCGCGTTGACACGGCTGAACATCATTCGCGTGTGGAGTGGCGTCGAAGGTTATATGCCCGACGATCGTCCGATCATGGGACGCAGTGGCAAGGTCGACGGGCTGTATTACGCGTTCGGCTTTTGCGGGCACGGCTTCCAGTTGGGGCCGGGCGTCGGCGACGTGATGGCCGAACTGATCGACACGGGCGCGACCAGTACGCCGATCGATCCGTTCGCGATCCAGCGTTTCGCCACGACGGCGAGCGCCGTCCCGGTCGAGGCCTGACGGGTGCGTCCATGGCGAAGAAGCTCGACTATGCGGCGGAAGATTTGCCGGCTACCCCGATGGTGTTTGCGCCGCTTGTTCCGGGACCGGCTTCGACCGCCACGTCCGATCTGCGGCGTACGACTTCACGCGCCGTCGAGCGGGCGGTCGCGTTTATAGAAACGTCTTTCGCGCAGCCCGTGAGCCTTGCGATGCTCGCCGCGCTCGCCGGACTGAGCGTTTCACGCTTTGCGACGCTGTTCAGGCAGGAAGTGGGTATCTCGCCGCACCGCTATCTCTGCCTCGTGCGCGTGCGGCATGCGCAACGCTTGCTGCGGCACGGGACGCCGCCATCCGTCGTGGCGACTGAAGTCGGGTTCTTCGATCAAAGTCATCTGGGCCGCCACTTCAGGCGGACTGTCGGCGTGACGCCGGGCGATTACGTCGTGGGTCCTTCGGCCTGACGAAGCGAAGGGGTCGTACCAGAGGATCGCGCGCGAGTTAGTGCAGACGGAGTCGTCGTGCAAGCGCTGCAGATAGTCGGCCGCCGACCCGCGCTCGCAGAGCGCGCAGCTATTTATGCTGAAGAGCGCCACCAAAACCACGTGCGCCGCCTGTATGCGCGGCATTATCGGGATCTTTCTTTAATTTGACGATGCTTAAATCCATCTAGCCCGCGCGCTTTCTGCTTCACGTGCGCGTCGCTATCACAGGGGCCTCGACGGGCCTGGCGGCCTTGACGTGCATGGCGCCAGACATCGACGCAGCCCGACCACCGCAGCCTAGAAATGGATTTGTTCCACTTTGGACCAAGGAGCAGGCACCGTGAGCGACGAAAACAAACCGGGCGGCCTTAGCCGTCGTCACATGATGCGGGTATTGGCGGCGGCTGGCATGCTCGCCACCGGTGCGGGCGGGATGCTGGCGGGCGCGTCGAGCGCCTTTGGCGACACGCCGAAGAAGGGCGGCAGGATTCGCGCTGCGTACGACGCAAGCTCGACCGCGGACACGCTCGATCCGGCCAAGGGCTCGACCGGCACCGATTACATCCGCTTCTTCATGTTCTATAGTGGGCTCACGCAGTTCGACGCCAGCCTGACGCCGCAACCCGCGCTGGCCGAGTCGTTCACAAGCAGCGATGCGAAGGTCTGGATCATCAAATTGCGCAAGGGCGTGACGTTCCATGACGGCAAGGCGCTCGATGCCGCCGACGTCGTGTACTCGTTGATGCGACACAAGAATCCGGCGACAGGGTCGAAAGTGAAATCGGTCGCCGATCAGTTCGACGACATCAAGGCGACCGGTCCCAACGAAATCCAGATCACGCTCACGCAGCCCAACGCCGACCTGCCGTCGATCCTCGCAACGCCACAACTCGTGATCGTCAAGAACGGCGTCACCGATTTTTCCACTGCGGTGGGTACGGGGCCCTTCAAGCTCAAGACCTTCAAGCCGGGCGTCACGACCGTCGGAGCACGCAACGCCAACTACTGGAGACCGGGCAAGCCGTATCTGGATGAAGTGGAATTGATCGGCATCAGCGACGATGCTGCACGCGTGAACGCGTTGCTGTCCGGCGATGTGCATCTGATCGCGGCCGTCGATCCACGCGCCACGCAGCGCGTCGCCTCGACACCCGGCTACGCGATCCAGGAGACGAAGTCCGGTTTATATACGGATCTGATCATGCGTCGCGACAATCCGCTCACCGGCAATCCGGATTTCGTGCAAGGCATGAAATACCTGTTCGACCGCGAGCAGATCAAGAGTTCGGTGTTTCGCGGCTATGCCGTGGTCGGCAATGATCAGCCGATTCCACCGTCGCATCGATACTTCTTCGCGGGACTGCCGCAACGGCCGTACGACCTGGATCGCGCGAAGTTTCATTTGCAGAAGGCCGGCGCCGTGGGTACTGCGGTTCCGCCGATCTTCGCCACCACCGCCGCTAACGGCTCGATTGAAATGGCCGTGCTGATGCAGCAAAGCGCGCAGAAGATAGGCGTGAACCTGACGGTGGACCGGGTTCCGACCGATGGTTACTGGTCGAACCACTGGATGAAGCATCCACTCGGATTTGGCAGCATCAATCCGCGTCCCAGTGCTGATGTGTTGTTCACGCAGTTTTTCAAGTCCGATGCCCCGTGGAACGAGTCGGGCTGGAAAAGTGCGCAGTTCGACCAGTTGCTGCTCGCCGCGCGCGCAGAGACCAACGATGCCAAACGCAAGCAGATGTATGCGGATATGCAGACCATCGTCAGCAACGAAGGCGGAATTGGCATTCCTGCGTTCCTGAGTCTGCTCGATGGTTACGACGTAAGGCTGAAGGGACTCGGCGCGATTCCGACAGGCGGCATGATGGGGTTTTCGTTTGCGGAAAACGTGTGGTGGAGCGCGTAGCGCATCACGGTACCAACTTCTCTTTGCATCCGCGACCTCGTCGGCCGGTACGGGCTGACGTGGAGACCGTCCGATATGGGACCTTGTGGGCGCAAAGTCCCAGCGTGCGCTACCAGTGCATATACATCCGGGCGCGGCAACTAGTCCGCATCGTCTCCACGTGAGAGCCAGGGGCGATGCGGAAAGAGGTGAACGATCGAACTGCCGATGCCGCACAAGCAGTACTTTCAGCCGATCAATGTCGGGCGCCCGACGTCAACTGTTCGATCATGTTCCTGATCGCGCGCATCTGAATGCCTTGCTGGTCGGCGAAATGCCTGTCGGTGTAACCCCACCAGTCCCAACATCCGTTTGGGTTGAGTCCGGGAATCGATACCGCCTGCGGATATAGCACCACGATCCGGTTGTTGTCCGCCCATTGCGCATAGCCAGCGTGCCGGACGAATGTGGTGCCAAAGAAGAGGCCAGGCCGCGAGTCGAGCGGGACATAGTCCTGACCCTGCTCGCAACCGTGCAGTGCAACGTGCAGTCGGCAAGGGGCACCGGCATCACAAGTGCTCGGGACGTAGAGCCAACCGGTGGTGTCCATCCCCGTCGTCCAGGAAAAGCTCGCTGGACGGTTCGCCGGCAGATAGCGGCTCTGATCGAAGCGGATGAAGCGTCCCCGTGGCTTCGCCGCAGCGGGCGGCGCGACCGGAGTAGGGCCGTAGATCCAGCCCAGTATCATCTTCGCGCCATCAAAATCGCATTTGCCGATGAACGGCGATTCGCTTTTTGCGCAGGCCGCTCCATAGTCGACGGTGGGCATGGTGTGGCCTGCGTCGCTGATTTCGGAGTGCGCCATGTTCTGCGCCGGCACGCCGAGCGCCGCATAGAACTGCTGCAACTGGGTGACGACAGGCGACGGCACGGTCGCATCTTGCGCCCCCGAGATCGTGACGATGCGTTGACTCGCGATACCAGCGGCGTCGTCGATCATGTGATTGGCCGATAGTGTCCTGGCCACCGAGACGAGCTTTGCCACATCGGCACTGTCAGCCGACACCAGGCACGCGCTCGCCGGCTGGATGGTGCACGAGCACCGGGACATGGCGATCAGAAGGTTGTTTTGCGAGCAATAGTACGGACCGGCCGCGACGACGCCCACACCCTTGATGATCGACGAGTATGCGACGGCCAGTTGCACCGCCATGAACCCTCCCGACGACAGGCCGGAGACTGACGTCTGCGAGATATCGAGGTTGAGCGCCGGCAAAGGCGGATAGCTGGTTGCCTCACCGTAACAGCGTGCTGACAGTATCGACAACGTGGTAGCAAATATGTAGAGGATTTTCACCGACTGGCCTCGCACTCTGTTGCATTGCTTGCGGACACATTGCGGATAAATTGATACCCCGCCTCGGATGTGCTGTTAGAGGCGGCACTTGCCTCGTGCTGTTGGCTCCCAAGGGCGAATGCGACGAGTCGATGGGTGGCGGCGCGTTCGCGAAGTCGAATGCTTAACGCTAGAACGGACGACCGGGTGGTCGTTTGAAGCGTGGTCGCGGAGATTTACGCGTAGTCGCGCCAGCATCAACAGGCGGTCCCGGTAGTAGCCAAAGCGCCAATCGAAAACGTGACAATCGGCAAGCCAATAATCGCGCCATACGACATCATGGGAACCGGGTTGCCTTGGTACGCATAGCTAATGGACTGGCCGTAACCCCAGCCGCGCAAACCACCTACGGCGAGCTCGCGCCAACAGCTGGTCAGACGCTCCGGACGTTCCAGGGCAACTCACGATCCAGCCGCCACAGCAGATTGTTACGCGCGCGTGTTTCCCAGAGCGCGTGACATAGATCGGTGTAGTAGATGCGAGGACGGGCGAGAAAATTGCTGAGGACCCTCCGTTCATAAGCGTCATAAGCGCGATCGTCGAGGTCGGGACGCTCGGCCCGCAACCGCGCCCCGTCTTCACAAAAGCACTGACGCTCGCCGCCGAGCACTGCGAGGTCGATGTCGACCACAAAGCAGTCATCGGTTAGGGTCGGCGCAGTGGTATGCCTGGTCGCCAGAATCATTTCGCAGATGCGATCGTCTGATGCGATGCGGCCATTCGCCCAGCGTCGAAACCACTCGATGCTGCGCTGCTCGTTGTCGCCGGCCCCCGGAACATAAATCACATCGTGGCACCACAGCGCCAGTTCGACAGTGTCGGGATGCGGAACGGCGTCACGCGTCGAATCGAGATTGTTCAGGCAGCGGTGGATATGGCGCAGCGTGTGATAATGACGTGTCGGCTCGGTATAAAGACGCGCGAGGTCCGCATAGACGGCTTCGCCATCCACGCCGCCGCTGCGAGACCACAGCGCGATGAAGCGCATTGCCATCGGGCTCATCGCCATCTCTTTCCTCCGCTTGCACGCTTGAACGCGCACCACCGAACAGCACCGCCGCGCACCGCCGATCCAACTATCACGCGCCTTCCTAGCGTACTGCCAGATATTCGAATCGCCAAGGTTTGTGTTGTCGATCCCGGCCGACCCGGTCGCCTTTGCGGGCGCCGTAAGCGGTGGAGAATTTCGTCTCCCGAACAGTATGGCTTGCCGTATAGTCGACTGACATCGTTAAAAAGCCCACGCGTTGACTCGTTTGACTTCGGTGAAGAGTCCGCATCACAAATGCTGACATGCGTGGTGTTTAGCGTGATGGCCTGCTCCGCCCAGCTGGTTTCACATTGCAAGGGGGCGTTATGGAACATGCCGGTCTTCAGTTACCTCGGTTGCCCGCGTGATCATGCGACGCCTGCATTTGCTCGAAATCGAAGACGAGCCGTGGTGCCCACGGGCCGTCCGTGACGGCGCTACCGACTGGCTGCACTTTCTGGCCAATGCCCACAAGGGATTCAACGTCATCGCGGTCAAGCTGCGCGACGCGATGCGGCGGGCCGGCAGCGACCGGATCGTCGATCTCTGCTCGGGCGGCGGCGGCCCGTGGCAGACGCTTGCACCGTTGCTCGCGCAGTCCGGTTGCGTGACGGTGCAGTTGACAGACTTCTATCCCAACCGCGCCGCGCACGAGCGGGTATCTGCCGGGTCAACCGGCCGCGTCACTTATGTAAGCGAACCGGTGGATGCGATGGATGTGCCATCGAGATTCGACGGTGTGCGCACGATGTTCAATGCTTTCCACCATTTTCGGCCGCACGATGCGCGGGCAATCCTTGCCGACGCGGTGATGAAGCGCCGGGCGATTGTCGTCGTCGAGGGCGCCGACCACCGCCTGCTCGGTATCGTGTTCATTCTGCTGATGCCGCTGATGATGCTCGTGCTGACTCCGCTGATCCGCCCGTTTCGCTGGTCGCGACTATTGCTCACCTATGTCCTCCCGGCCATCCCGCTGCTATGTCTGTTTGACGGCATTGTTTCAATGCTGCGCATCTACGATCCCGACGAATTGCGCGAACTGGTGGCGAGTATCCCGGACGAGCAGAGCTTCGAATGGGACATCGGCACGCAGCCGGTGCACGGATCGCCGCTCGGTCTCACTTACCTTGTCGGCGTTCCCCGCGGCCCCGCACGCTGAACGCAATCGGGCGCCGGCGGGAGCAGCGGGCTGATCACTTGCCGGCCAGATGGTCAGGCGTCTCGTTGCTGCCAACCGGCAACTCGCCCATCGCCTGAAACAGCGTCGCCGTATCGGTCAGGCGCTGGCCGATCAGGCGGATTTCTTCGAGCCTCGCAGCCTCGTACTGCTGCTCGCCGCCGCGGGCGGATGAAGCGGGCAGCGCGCCGAGCCGGTGGCGTGACGTGACTTCATCGAACGCCTCGCGTGCAGCACGGGTAGCGACGCTCGCGGCCTCGAGTGCCTGCGCGTCGTGTTCGAGCGACGCGAGCGTGTCCGCGACGTTTTCGAACGCCGCCAGCACGGTCTGCTTGTACTGGAATACGGCGGCCTCGTAGGCGTCGATTGCCGCGCGCCGCTGTGCGACGAGCGCGCCGCCATGAAAAAGCGCTTGCGAAATCGTCGCGCCGATGCCCCAGATCGCGCCGGCGCCCGACAGCGCGAGCGGCCAGCTGAACCCGCCTTGCCCCATCGATGCGGACAGCGACAGGCTCGGAAACAGCTGTGCCGTTGCGACGCCGACGTCGGCTGCGGCGGCTTTCAGCGCCGCCTCGGCAGCCTCGATATCGGGCCGCGCGCGCAACAGGTCGGATGGCAGCACGACGGGCAGGTCCTGCGGCAAGTGGAGGCTCGCCAGATCGGGCTCGGGCGGCGCCGCGTCAGGCGTGCGGCCAAGCAGCACCGCAAGCGCATGCCTTGTCACGGTCAGCCGTTGTCGCAGCTCGGCCACGCTGACCGCAAGCGTGGCCATGCTTTGCCGTGCAGTCAACACGTCGGCGTGCGGCAGCGATCCAAGTTGGTAATGCCGTTCGGTATCGTGAGCCTGATCGCCCGCAAGCGCGATCAATCGCTCGTTCGCATCGATCTCGGCGCGCAACATCGCCGCCTCGATCGTCGCCGTGACGATGTTGGTGGCCAGTGCGCGCCGCGCGGATTCGCGTTGATACGCTTCGATGTCGACACGCGCGGACTGGGCCGCGTTGGCCTTGCGCACCGCGCCGAACAGGTCGAACGTATATTGCGCCTGGACTACGCCGACAAACTGGTTGTAAAGCAGCGTATTTGGGCCACCGGGAACCGGAATGCCAGGATCGCGCCCGCGCGACGCCTGCGCGACCAGATCGACCGACGGCAGCAGCGAGCTGCCGAGCTGGGCCCGCAGTTGTTCGTGGGCCGCGGCCAGGCGCTTGTCGGTGGCCGCGAGCGTCGGGCTGTTGCGCAAGCCTTCTTCGACGAGGGCATTCAACTCTGTCGAGCCGAACAGCCGCCACCATTGCGGCGCCGGCTGCGCGCCGGGGGCGAAGCGCTGCGCGACACCGAGCGCCGCGACCGTTTGCGCGGGCAGGGGCTCGACGCCGTAATGGGCGGGAGAGGGCATCGCAGGCGGCTGGCCACTCGGACCGAACGAGCATGCGCCAAGTGCGATTGCTGCGGCCGCACTGAACGCCGCGCGCCAACCATTGATCGCCGCTGCGCGCGCTCGACCCGGCGCGCCGGCGCAATGCGTCGCGCTCGCCAGCGCCGGCCCGACAACGGGGTTGCAGTCTGTGGCCACGATCAACTCCACGTATATCCGACTGTCGGGGTCGCGGTTTGCACACCGCGTTCGCCGTGCCGTACTTTGAACGCCGTCGCGTATAGCGCGGGCACGAAGAACACTGTCAGCACGGTGGCGCACGTAATGCCGCCCATCAGTGCGGTCGCCATCGGTCCGAAGAAGGCCGAACGCAGCAGCGGGATCAGGGCGAGCACCGCTGCCGCGGCGGTCAGCATGATCGGGCGGAAGCGCCGGACCGTTGCGCCAACGATCGCATCGACGCGCGCGTGGCCCGCGGCGATATTGCGTTCGATCTGATCGACGAGAATGACCGAGTTGCGCATGATGATGCCGGACATCGCAATGACGCCGAGCATCGCGACGAAGCCGAACGGCTTGCCGAACAGCAGCAGCGCGCCGACCACGCCGATGAGCCCCAGCGGCGCAGTGAGCACGACCATCAGCACGCGCGCGAAGCTGCGCAGTTGAATCATCAGCAGCGTCAGCACCACGACCAGCATCAGCGGAAGCTGCGCGATCACCGACGCCTGCGCCTTGCCGCTGATCTCGCCCGCGCCGCCGGTCTCGATCCGGTAGCCGATCGGCAGCGACGCGCGCAGCGGCTCCAGCGTC
This sequence comes from Paraburkholderia sp. RL18-085-BIA-A, assembly GCF_046027075.1. Classification (NCBI taxonomy): domain Bacteria; kingdom Pseudomonadati; phylum Pseudomonadota; class Betaproteobacteria; order Burkholderiales; family Burkholderiaceae; genus Paraburkholderia; species Paraburkholderia sp. RL18-085-BIA-A. Next base: position 40,430 of record NZ_JARESU010000039.1, read on the forward strand.
CGATCGATCGCCTGGATCACGTCGATGTCCAACGCGTTGCCGCGCACGTCGGACTGGACCGTGATCGTCGGTTGACGGTCGCGGTCCCAGATCACAGCGTATTCGAGCTCGTTGTTCAGGTGTCCGAGCGCGCCGAGCGGAACGGAGCCGTTCGGCGTCGGCATCGCGAGGTTCACGATCTCGTCGGGGTTGACCCGCTCTCGCTGGGGCGCGCGCAGGTCGACGCCGATCAACCTGTCGCGGACCCGGTAATGCGTGAAGGTGTAGCCCGACAACGTCATCGCGAGGAAGCTCGCCACATCTTCTGACGTGACGCCCTGCCCGCGCGCCTTCTGCTGGTCGATCTCGAAGCGCACCGAGCGTTCGCCGGGTTCGTCCCAGTCAAAATGGACGCCCGTCGTGCGGTCATCGGCTTTCATCGTCGCCGCGACTTTTTCTGCAATCTCTCGCACGGTGCCGAGGTCGCTTCCGCTTACGCGAAACTGCACCGGATAGCCGACCGAGGGACCCGTCTCGAGTGGCGAAACGCGTGCACGCACGGCGGGAAAGCTGTTTCGCAGCGTGCTCGCGAGCCAGCGCTCAAGCTTCGTGCGCTCGTCGACGGACTTTGCGGTGATCACGAACTGCGCGAAGTTGGGCTGGGTCAGTTGGACGTCGAGCGGCAGATAGAACCGGGGTGCGCCCGCTCCGACGAAGTCGACCAGATGATCGATCTCGGGCCGGCCGGCGAGCGTCTTTTCGAGGCGCGCTGCTTCGCGCAGCGTCGCTTCGAACGACGCACCTTCGGGCAGCCGCATGTCTACGAGCAGTTCGGGCCGCTCGGAGCTGGGGAAGAACTGTTGCGGCACGAGCGCAAAGCCGGCCAGTGAGGCAACGAATAGCGCAGCCGTGACGCCGAGCACGACGAGGCGCCGCTTCACGCACCACGCGATGCAGTCACGCAGGCGGCTATGAAAGCGGGTGGCGCGGAGCGCCGCCGCCGGGGCCGGCCCCGGCGGCGCGTCGTCGGGCCGGCGGATCTTGCGAAGCGCGTGCCAGACACCGTGCCCAGCAGGCTCGCGTGCGGTGCGCTTGCGCTCGGGCAGCAGGTGATAGCCGAGCAACGGAATCAGCACGACTGCCGCGAACCACGAAGCGATCAGCGCAATTGCGGACACCTGAAAAATCGAGCGCGTGTATTCGCCGGTGGCCGATTTTGCCAACGCGATCGGCAAGAATCCCGCCACCGTGACCAAGGTCCCCGTCAGCATCGGAAACGCGGTACTGCTGTAGGCGAACGCCGCAGCCCTTGCGCGGCTCCATCCCTGCTCGAGCTTCACGGCCATCATCTCGACCGCGATGATCGCATCGTCGACGAGCAGGCCCAGCGTGAGGACGAGCGTGCCGAGCGAGATCTTGTGCAAGCCGATGTCGAACCCATCCATGCATAGCGCAGTGACCGCGAGTACGACCGGGATCGAGATCGCAACCACCACGCCGGCGCGCCAGCCCAGCGAGATGAGGCTCACGGCCAGCACGATCGCGATGGCTTCGGCGGCGGCCTCCAGAAAGGCGTTGACCGAATGCGAGACCGCGTGCGGCATGCTCGACACCTCATCGAGTTCGAGCCCCGCAGGCAGACGCGCACGCAATTCGGCGGTCTGCGCGTCGAGCAGCTTGCCAAGCTGAATCACATCGCCGCCAGCCTGCATCGTGATGCCGATCGCGAGCACGGCGCGACCGTCGGTGCGAACCTGCGAGACCGGCGGATCGTCGTAGCCGCGCCTGATCGTTGCAATGTCTCCGAGACGAACCAGGTGGTGGTTGATGTTGATCAGCGTGTCGGCCATCGCCTTCAAGTCGGTGAACTGGCCGCTCGGACGCACGTACACGCGGTCGAACGCGGTGGCTAGCGTGCCGCTCGGCGTGACCGCGTTTTGCGCATTGATCGCCTGTGCGAGCTGTTGCGGGGTGATGCTGAGCCGCGTCAATTGCGCGTTGGGAATCTCGATCGTGATGTGCTCGTCGGGGTCGCCGAAATAATCGACTTTCGCGACGCCGGGCACGCGCAGCAGTACGCTGCGAAGTTCGTCGGCATAGTCGTGCAATTGGGCCGGCGAGAACCCGTCGCCCGCGAGCGTATAGATGTTCGTGTAGACGTCGCCAAACTCGTCGTCGAAGTACGGCCCCCGCACGCCAGGCGGAAGCGTATCCGCGATGTCGGCCACTTTCTTGCGCACCTGGTACCATGTCTCGCGCACCTGGTTCACCGGCGCAGAGTCTTTCATCGTGAAGACAATCAGCGATTCGCCGGGACGCGAGTAGCTGCGCAGATAGTCGAGATCAGGCGTTTCCTGTAGCTTGCGGCCAATCCGGTCGGTTACCTGCTCCTCTACCTGGCGCGCGGTTGCGCCGGGCCAGAAGGTCCGGATCACCATCGCGCGGAACGTGAACGGCGGGTCCTCGGATTGTCCGAGCCGGGAATAGGCGAGCACGCCGAACAACGTCGCAAGCACGACGGCGAAGATGACGAGCGCCTGGTTACGAATCGCCCACGCGGACAGATTGAAGCGGCCCGTATCGTCCGCTGCCGGGCGCCGCGGCCCACCCGCTCCACCGGGGCCACCCGGTCCGCCGGACCCCTGGCTGAACAGCCCTCTCATGATGCGAAGTCCTCGGGATGCAACGGCGCGACCGCGCGCACGGTCTCGCCGGCGCTGACGGTGTGCACGCCTTGCAGCACGACGCGCTCGCCGTCGTTGAGGCCTCGCGAGATTGAGATGGTGTGGTCGTCGTAGCGGCCGAGCTGGACCCGGCGCAGCTCCAGCGCATGGTCGCCGGGCCGAACGACCCAGACGGCCGGCGCGTTGCCTTCGTGAAAGAGCGCGGTGGCGGGCAGCGTGATCGGATCGTCCGCTTGCGCCTCGCCTGCCGCGTCGGCGAAGGTGACGGTGGCCGTCATGCCGAGGCGGACCTCGGGGCCTGGCGCATCGAGCGTCAGTTTCGCGCGATAGGTTCGACTACCGGGATCTGCAGCCGGCGACAGCTCCCGGACGTGGGCGGTGAAGCGTCGGCCCGTGACGGCCGGCAGCGAGACACTGGCCGCGCTGCCGACCGCCAGCGCCTGCAGCAGGCTCTCGGGCACGTCGCAGAGGATGTCGATCGTGCCTGACCACGCGAGATGGTAGACCGCTTGTCCCGCCGCGACATTCTGCCCGGTATCGGCGTCTTCGGCGGTAATGACGCCTGCATGGTCCGCCGCGAGGACCGTGTATTCGGTCTGATTCTTCAGCAACGCGAACTGCTGCAGCGCCTGATCGCGCTGCGCGACGGCTGCCACATACGCGTCCTGCGTTTGCTCCAGCTGCGCCGTCGCGATCAGCTGTTCCTGTGCCTGCGCCCGGTCGCGATCGAGTTGCTGCTCGGCGAAGCCGAGCCGATGCTGCGCCGCCATCAATTGAGCCTGCGCGCTCGCGAGGCTCCGTTGCGCGTCGTCGGGATCGAGCCGCGCGATGACCTGGCCGGCCGTGACCGTATCGCCGAGACGTACGTTCCGCTCGATCAGTTTGCCTGCGATGCGAAACGACAGCGGCGTCGCATAGCGTGCGTTGACTTCGCCCGGCAGCGTCGCGAGAACGGGCTTGCTGTCCCGGTGCACGACCACGGCGATGACCGGGCGCGGCGGCGTCACCTCGGCCTGTTTCGCGTGACAGGCGGCGAGCGCGAGCGCGCCCGACACCGTCAGCATGATCCCGCGCCAGCGCATGCGGCTCACGTGTGTTCCTCCAGTTCGCCGGCTTCGAACTGTGCCTTGGTGCGACGGCGCTGCACTTTGCCGCTCGAGGTCCGCGGCAAGCTGCCCGCCTGCACGACCGCAACGTGACCGACCTGCAGGCCCGCGCATTCGGCGACCTTCTGCGCTATCGCACGCCGCAGCGCCGCGGCGTCCGCCGCCTTGCCCTCGGCACAGACAATCAGCGTCTCGTCGCCATCGCGCATCACGCTGAACGCGATGACACCGCGGCTTTGCACCGTTGGCAATTCGGCCACCGCCCATTCGATGTCTTGCGGATAGTGGTTCGAGCCGTGAATGACAATCAGATCCTTGCTGCGGCCGCAGATATAGAGTTGGTCGTCGGCGAGGTAGCCGAGGTCGCCGGTCTGGAGCCAGCCGTCGCGGTACGCGGCGGCGGTCGCGTCGGCTTGGCCGTAATAGCCCGCGGTGATGCTGGGCCCGCGCGTGACGATTTCGCCGACGCAGCGTTCGGGCAACGGCCGCCCGGATTCGTCGACGATCCGCAACTCGTGTCCGGGGAAGCGATGGCCGCAGCCGACCAGTTCGATCGTGCGCAATCCGGTATCACGCGGGGCCGGTATGGCTCGACCGAGCCCCAGGGCGGACGTGTAGACGACGTCGGTGACGATCGGCTGGCCGTGGTCGTGAAACGTGATCGCGAGTGTGGCCTCGGCCATTCCGTAGCACGGCAGCAGCGCTTCGGCGCGAAAGCCCGCCGGCTCGAAGCGCGCGCAGAACTGGCGCATTGCTTGTGCGTTGATCGGCTCGGCACCGCAGCCGGCCACGCGCAGCCGCCGCAGGTCGAGGCCTTCGAGGTCCTGATCGCGGGTACGGCGCGCGGCGAGCGCGTACGCAAAGTTTGGCGCGAAGCTGATCGTGCCGCCGTACTTCGTGATCGCCTCCATCCAGAGGCCAGGCCGACGCACGAATCCTTCGGTTGCCAGCAGCACGCTAGGCAAGTCGCAGATAAGCGCGCCGAGCACGCTGATGAGCCCCATGTCGTGGTGCAGCGGCAGCCAGCTGACATAGACGTCCTGCTCGCGCAGATCGATGCCTCGGGGTCCGAGGAACGCCCTGGCATTCGCGACCAGATTGCGATGCGTGACCATCACGCCTTTCGGCAGGGACGTGCTGCCCGACGTGTATTGCAGGAAGCACAGGTCATCGGGATGCAGCGCTGGCAAATCGCAGGCGGGCGGCTCGGCGTCGACCAGCGCTTCAACGGTCACGATGCGTTCGAGGCCGGTGTCGACGGCCAGCACGTCCTCGATGGTCTCTCTTGCCGAGCTCGACGTGAGCAGCATCCGCGCGCCAGCCGAGCGCACGATGTGACTCACGGTTTCGGCGTAGCGCGTGCGGGTCCTGAAGTTGAGGCTTCCGCGCGGAAATATCGGTACCGGGACGAGACCGGCGAACGATGCGCCGAGGAAGCTCAGGATGAACGCTTCCGGGTCGAGGATCACGAGCGCGACGCGCTCGCCCTTGTTCAAGCCCAGTGCCGCGAGCTTCCTCGCACGCTTGCGCGCTTCGCGCTCGAGCACCTCGTAAGGATAGTAGTGCTCGTCGCCGTGCGTGGAGACAAAGCGGAGGCCTCGGGCGTCGCCCCGCGGCAGCGCTGAAACGGCATCGACTAGCGTCTGGTCCATGTTGACGGGTCCTTGGTTCTGTAATCGAGCTTCATTCATCGAGCGAAGCAGCGGACAACGCGCGCGTGACTTGCGTGATGTGCATGGCTTGCGTGCCTCAGGCGGCAGGTTCGGCGCTCGCTTGGGCAGCGGGCGTCCAGTCGCGGATCGGCTGCAGACGGCGACGCAGCAGCGCGATCACCTCGTCGTCGCTGCGCGCCGGCGCGCCCGGCAGGCGCACGAAATGCGTTGCGAGCTTGCGGTGCTGGCGCGTGACGACCAGCAGCCAGATCTGCGCGATGTCGATGCGATCGAAAACGACCGCGTCCTCGCGACCGTACTTCTCGAGGTTCGCTGCGAATTCCGTCGTGAGCTCGCTGTAGTGCGTCCCTTTCCGGACGTGGTGGTAGATGTGATAGCCGGCGTTGAAGACGCGCGCATTGAAACGCGAGTCGATCGTATTGACGCTGCTCGTGTACGGGTTGTCAGGATGATCGGGGTCGATGAACGCGTGCTGGACCCAGTTGCCGATCATCATCATCAGCCGCACGAACAGGAACGGGAACACGAACACGACGAGCGTCGCCCGGAGGTTCCAGTACGCGGCTGCGGAAATCGCAGCGTAGAACGCGACCTCACCCGCGAGCAGTTGCCTGATCAGCCTCGTATTGCGCGAGCGCCACAGATAGACGCTGAGCTCGACCGGGACCAGCGCAGCGAAGCGCAGGTAGTAGCGCAGAAAGCCGCTCACGCTATCGCGTTGATACCGCATCGTGGAGCTCAGATCGTGTGGCAGGTTGTCGTCGATATGATGCATGCCCATGTGATGGACATAGAAAGTGCCCGGCGTCTGACCAAAGAACGGACACAGCACCCAGTCGAGCAGGATCTCGCACGCCCGGTACGGTTTCTTGAAGAGCCGCCGATGCAGCGTGCAGTGGTAGCTCATCGTGAAGCGGTCGCCGAACGCGTTCCAGACGAGCACATACACAACGCCTAACCACCAGGGAAAGTGGCCGAGGCCATACAGCACGGCTGCGGCGGGGATGAATAGCAGCGCGCACTGGATGTAGAGCCGCAGATGGGGCAGGTCGCGACGATCGTTGAGTAGGTGGTACATGGCGATTTCCTTTGCAGGGGCGGGTTCAATGGTCAGCGGGCAGCCATTTCATTTCAGGTCGGCTCGGGCAGTTCGATCACGCCGCTATGGCCATCGACCCTTAGCTGCATCCCCGACTGCACGCGCGTTGTGAGGCCCGGAATCTGGACGACGGTCGGGATCCCGATCTCGCGTGCCACGATCGCGGCATGGGTCAGCGGACTGCCGCGCTCGATCAGCAGCCCGGTCGCCGACGCGAATACGGGTACCCAGCCGGGGTCGGTCCGATAGGTGACCAGGATGCCGCCGTCGAACTCGTTCGCCTCGCGCACGACCTTCGCCGGCCCTTCGGCGAAGCCCGGCGAGCAGGGCGTGCCGCGCAGCGTCGCGCCGCCCGCGTGGGCAGGCGTCGCGTGCAGCCCGGCGAGGTTCGCCGGTTTGCTGAGCCAGGCCGCAACCGGGCCATGCGTGACGAAGCGTGGCGGCAGATCATCCATGTCGCGATAGGCCGCATCGTCGCGCTTGCGCTGCTCGACGAGCGGACGCAGCTCGCGATGGGAGACCGTGCCTTCGAAGCATCCCCGAATTTCCTCGAGGCGCAGATGGAAGATGTCGCAGCCCGTTGCCAGCACGCCGTCGCCGGCGAGACCGTCGCCGATCGCGCGGAACATCCGGCGCGCGACCCCGAACGCACGCGAACGGCAAAAGCGCACGGTCTCACGCGCCCGGATAGCGGCGCGCACGCGGCTGCGCGCGCGTGCAAAAATCCAGCGCTGGAGCGGATTGAGCCGCTCGCGCAACAACGCTTCGATGCGCGCTTCGCTGCCCGTGCGATCGATCGACGCAGCACCATGCGCGAGCGAGGCCTTCAACATATCGAACAGCACGCCAGGGTCTTCGCGCAGATCGGGCTCTTCGAGCTTCAGTTCGTTCTTGCTGCGGTACGCGAAGTCAGAGAGGTAGCGCTCGATGTCGGCGATGATCTCGGGGGCGCCGCAGCCGCGCAGCGCCGCATACGCTTCGGCTGACGGCGTGTTGCGGATCAGTGCTTCGACCTGAGGCTTCGCCCGCACGGCTTCTGCAATCGCGGCCAGCCTGCGGACCGGCTCGATGGACTCGATGTCGTCGATGCCGCCGATCACCGCCACTTCGAGCCAGTCGGGCGCACCGGGCATCCACCGCTTGATCAGGCGCCGCACGACGCCGTAACTGAGACCGATCGCCGACTCGAGCACGATCATCATGCCCCAGCGCGCGAGCAGCGCCTGCTCGAAGCGGCGGTAGTGCGCATAGACCGCGTCGGCGGGAAGCGAGCGATAGTCGAGCGCGTTGAACTCGTCGTAGACCGGATAAAAGAACGCGCGGAAGCGCGCGACGTTACGCTCGAGATGGGCGAAGTGCCACGCGAACTTCGCGCCGCTCAAGGCCCGCATGCAGGCGAGTCCGGCGCGCGAGCCTGCCGTGTACGGCGTGATCAGCGCGGCGAAGCTCGCAAGATCGAGCGGCTCGCCGACGCCCATCTGGACTTCCATCATCTTGCGCCCGAGGTCCTGGAACGGCGCGAGCCCGGAAAGCTTGTACCAGTGCAGCAGGTTGTAGTAGACGCGCCCGTTCAGGAACGCGAGCGTCGAGCCCAGGAATCCATCCATCTCGCGCCGCTGTTGGTGCGGAATCGCGAGCAGCCGGCAGAACTCACGGAACACCTGCGTATAGACGTGCTGCGCGAATGTGAACGTCAGCTGCGTCGTCACGCCTGGATAGTTCTCGACGATGTTGGAGTTGTCCCACAGCTGGAATTCGCCCGCCTGCGGTTGGACCGCTGCGACCGGCGTGGTGACCGGGCGCGCCTGCAGGATCCACAACTGCTTTTCCGCGATACACCATTCGATATCGAGCGGCTCGCCGAGCGTACTTTCGAGCGTGCAGGCCGTCGCCACGACGCGCGTGATCTCGTCATTGGAAAGGGCCGCTATATCGCGCAGCGCGGCCGGCACCTCGCGGAGGTGGTGGCCGTCATGACGCTCGCGTTTTTCACCGATCACCACCTGCTTGTGTTGTCCGGTGCGGCGGTCCACGGTGATCGTGTCAGCGTCGACTGCGCCCGACACGAGTCCCTCGCCGAGCCCGTAGACGGCGCTCAACACGAGCTCGTCGCGCTTACCGTTCGCCGGGTTGATCGTGAACACGACGCCGCTCTTGTCCGCCTGAACGAGGCGCTGCAGGATCACGGCCATGCCGGCGCCGACGATATCGAGTCCGTGCTGATACCGGTAGCGCAGCGAGCGCTCGGAATACGCAGAAGCCCAGCACCGGCGCACGTGCTCGAGCGTCGAGTCGAGCCCGCGGACATCGAGGAACGTATCGAACTGGCCTGCGAACGAGAAGCTCGCGCTGTCCTCTTCGACGCCGGACGAGCGCACCGCGAGCGGCGCATCTCCGATGGTCCCGTACGCGCGTGCGATGTCGGCGCGCAACGCGGCGCTCATGTCGCAGGTCAGCACGGCCTCGCGGATTGCGCTTGCGATCGCGGCGGCGTTCGCCGGCGTGAAGTCGCAAAGCAGCGCGCCGATGGTTTGATCGAGGCCGCCGTCGCGGCGGAACTCCGCAAAGCAGTCGGTGCCGAGGATCGCCCAGGGTGGCACCGAAACGCCGAGGTTCGCGAGCCGATGGAGCGATTTTCCCTTGTTGCCAGCAAGCCGCTCGATGGTTTCGGCCGGACTCGCCGAGGTGAGGATCATGCGTGGCGATGCTTCCGGGCCGGCGCTGCTGCTCGCGGCGTGGGCCTCCAGTGGGGCGCGGCTTCCGGCCGGGTCGATTTCGCCGCGTGCGGGCGCAATGGTGTCGAAATTCATTTGGGGCCTCGTTGCTCAGGTGCTCGACGAAGCGAGCAGATCTCTCGCTTCCTCGGCGGTACCGCGCCCGCCGTGAGCGGTCTGCGGGAAGCGCGCGTGGAGATGCGCGCCGAGGTTGATCCAGTCGTAGGCGGCGTGGATCGTCCCGCGCCAACCCGACGTCGTATCGAAGCTCGCCGGAAATTGCGGGTCGCCGCCGAGTTTGCGCAGCCGCTGCGCCAGCTCGTCGGCCAGCGCGACGTAACGCTGCGCGTCGCGTGCCGATCCGATCGAACACTGTTCGAGTTCGCGGATGCCGTCGATCAGCGCCGCATCGAGAGGCAGCAGCCGGATCGCGTCGAGCGTCGCTTCTTCCATCGTCGACTGCGGCGTCACGCCGTGCGCCCCGAGTGTGACCATGCAGGCGGTCTGCATCATCCGTTGCAGCGCGTATTCGAGCACCTTCCATTGGCCGTGGTGGAGTGCACCTTGGGCGTCCTCGCGCGCGTTCTCGAGACCGATGTTGGCCCAGATCATCTCGAGACCCGCTTCGGCGAACCGTCCGGCGGGCATCGGCAGCAACTGGGCGCCGGTCTCCCGGCCGGCCGCGAGGCGCGCGCCGTCGATCGAGATCAAGGGGGCACGGGACACCGGCGTCGAAGTCGCCTGCTGACGTGCGTGGATTTCTCCGCTGCCCTTCCAGCGCAGGCTGACGAGGCCCAGCCGGCTGAACCCGGCGATCAGCGCGCGGCGCCGGCTGGTCGCCTGCGCGTCGCCAGCGCCGGCGATGGCCGTGCATGGCGTGTCGAAGGTGATCGCACGCCAGGCCCGGGCCGCTTCGTCGTCGAGCGCAAAGACGTCGCTACCGCGCAGCACGTGGACTCGTTCGCCAATCTGCCACGTCGTCGTGTCTTTGCCCGGGCCGATCAGCACGTTATCGGCCACGAGGCTCACACCGTTGACGCCGAACTCACGAATCAGCGCGACCCCCGCCGCGAGGAACCCGCTTGCCGCGCCATGCTCGCGCGGCGCGTGCAGCAGGTTCCAGAGACGGCCGACGCGGCCGGCGTCCACGGCCGCGCGTTCGAGCTGCAGCGACAGCCATTTCGGGCCCATGTAGCACTCGCCGAGGCGTGCCACGTGACTCTTCGCCGCATGAAACGCGGCGGTCCTGATCCAGGCGCGTGCGTAGTCGGGCTCGCCGAGCGCGAACATCGCCACCGCATAGCGGCCGGTCTGGCGCGCGAAATCGTCGAACCACAGCGCCACCGCCTCGCAGAGCGCCTCGCGGCCGAGCCCGGCTTGCAGCGTCTCGATCAATGCCGGGTTGTCGATCGGCAGCGCGCCGATAAAGCGCTGGCAACGCTCGAGCAGATTCCACGACAGGCGCGCAACCGCGCGACGGCCTTTGCCCAGTGCTTCGCGGACCTGCGCGAGTTCGCGGCGCAGGCGCGCCGGACTCAGCAACCTCACTTCGACCCGGCGGCCATCGATGAACAGGATGTACGGCATCGTGGCCGGCTCGAGCCCCGTATCGACAATCGCGACGAAGTCGACGTCGGAGCGCTCGTTACCGAAGCCTTCGGCGATCGAGCCTTCGAGAAAGACGGCGCTCGGTGCCCGCTGTTCGAACTGGGTGCTCAGTGCGGCCCGCGATTTTTGCCAGAGGTCGGCGAGCATCGGATCAGTCATCAACATGGTGAGGCTCCCTAAACGTCAAGCCGTGCGCGGCACAAAGTAGCCCGCCGCGATCCCATAACGAAAGATCCTGCGTAGCAGCGTTTTGCCCGCCGCGCGAGGCAAAGCCGGCAGGATGGCGGCGGTCGCGTCCCGTGCAAAGCGCACCTGGCGCGTCAGGTACGACTCGTAGAGTTTCACGACCTCATCGTAGTAACGCCGCTCGAGCGGTTTCATCGCGGCGGCATCGAAGACATGCCGCGGCACATAGCGAGGTACGTGAAACGATGGAAACTCCGCGCATACGTCGTTGATTTCGCGCAGCGTCGTTGGCGTGCCCGAGGTCAGATGCAGCGTGCGTCCTCGCACGAGCGGGAACTTCGCCAGCGCCTCGACAACGCAGTCCGCGACCCAGTCGATCGGCACGATGTTCAGCGTCGCGCCGTAGTCGCCGGGCATCGTGCGCACGAGTCCCGCGGCCGTCAGGCGCACGACGGTGTAGAGCGTGTCGAACTTGCGGATCACGCCGGTCGCCGAGTCGCCGACGATGATCGACGGGCGCAGGACCGCCGCGGGCAGCCCGGTGCGCATCGCCGCTCGCACCGACTGTTCCGCGCGGTACTTGCTCTGCTCATACGGGTTGCCCAGACGCTGGCCAAGTTCGAGATCGTCCTCGCTGAACACGCCGGGGCGCTCGCCGCAGACATAGGCGGTGCTCACATAGAGCAGCGGAATCGGCGCATCGCTGCGTCGTTGCGCGAACTCGACGATGCGCTCAGTGCCGCGAAAGTTGATCGCGTCGTAGACCTCGGGCTTGCGCCCAAAGCTGGTCAGCGCGGCACAGTGGACGATCGCGACTGTCCCCGCGCGCAGTGCATCGTAAGTTTCCGCATCGAGTCCAAGGCGGGTTTCGGCGACGTCGCCTTGCACACATGCGAGGGTTCCGGCCGCGGGCGTGTGGCCGCGGTACGGCGTTGCTGCGAGCGGCGTGCCGTCGTTGCGGACAACTGGACCATCGGAGCGCAGAAATGCGACGACCGGGTATCCCATTGCCGTCAGCCGGGCGATCACTTCGGCGCCCAGCAGACCTCGCGCACCGGTGACGAGAACGTGCTTATTCATTGTGGATGACCATCCAGAGTTGCATGTCATTTGAGGAGAAGCCCGGCCAGCAGTCCGAACTCGACGGCGACGATAAAGCGGGTGCCAGCCCAGCGTGGCCGGCCCGGCCTGCTCGCGGGGCCCGGCCAGCTCGCGTTGAGCCAGACGAGCCACACGAGTGGCAGTGTCGCTGCATAGATTGAGTACGTTTGCGACATGCCTGCCAGGCGCGAAAGCGACACGTTGATGCCCAGCGCCAGAATCAGGAGGGCATTCAACGCGACCCGGACTCCGCGCGCAGAGAGGTGATAGGGCTGCAGTGCGGTGGTGCCAACCTTGCGCGAGAACTTCCAGAACTCGTAACCGGTCCACATCGAACCCGCTACGCACACTACAACGTAGAAGCTCAGTTCGCGGTCAGCCATGTCGCGCCATAAGAAATAGCCGTACATGAAGTTGGCGAATGGCGCGCCTTCGAAAGCGGGTAAGCAGAGCAACGGGCGGGTCGGGAACAGCCGCTTGAAAGCGAAAGGGGCGGCGAAGGCCAGCGCGGTGGCGGCCGCGGCGGCTGTCAATGCGTGCTCCATTGCGCTGTTCAGCGCGACGAGCAGAAGCGCGACGACCGCGAGGCTGGCGAGGAGGCGTGCGCGTAGTGCCGCGCGTTGCGCCGACAGCGAGTGCCCGGCGCGATAGTCGCGTTCGAGGTCGTCGAGGTCGTCGATCAGGCGCAGCTGGACGAACAGCAGGAAGAATGACGCAAGGCCGGCGAGTACATGCCAGCCCGGTTCGAGAGAGACGCCGGCTATCCGTCCGTACAGCAGAAGCGAGCAGATGAACGCGCCGGCGATCGGCACGGCCTCGGCCGCCAGCGGCATGCGGCCGAGCGTGTTGCCGAAAGCGGCTGCCGCAGCGGCAAGCCGGCCACGCCTGGTATGCGAGGTGGCCAGAGAAAGGCGCGGGCTCATGCGCGCATCCCCTCATCGGCGGCGACAGGGACTGCGGTGTGCCGTATGCACAGATCCACCAGCGATCCGACTGTGAAATACGCTTGGTCGCATCCTTCGTTCAACGCTTCTAGCGGCAGGCGCTCGATGCCGAACGCCTGCTCGAGTGCGACAACCGCTTCGACGAGCGATAGCGAGTCGAGGCCAAGATCGGCGATGAGTGAACTCTCAAGGCGAATCTCGGCGTCGAAGTCGCGCTGATGTTCGCGGCAGACGTCCAGAAGCTGCGTGCGTACGATTTCGAATACGCTGTTTCGCGTCGACGCATTCTTCGGTGTGCCGGCCATGGTGGGATCCTCTCTGTTCACGCGTTGCTCGACGCGGCGTAGCGCCACGGCAGCGTCTGGCCGCCGGCCAGGATGCCCTGTGGGTGGGCGAGCGCGACAGGCTCGATCGCCAGCTCGGAGCGGACGGCTTTGAGTGGTCGCTGTAACGCGACTTCCCAGCGGTATGAAAGGGGAATGCGCGCGCGCTTGCCACGTAGCCACGCGCGGCGCAGAAAACGATGGACCCAGAAGTCCGGCCACCACGGCGCAGTCAGCGCGGTGCCGAGCAGACCCACGAGGCGCGCACGCATCGGCTCGAGGCCGCAGTCGAACGCGAGAAGCGAGGTCTCGCCGGCCCAGTCCTGACCATAGCCTGTCAGCACGTGCAGCAGGTCATGAATGCAGCCGCTGCGCTCGATGAACCACTGACGGTCCGGACCGGGGAGGATTTCTTCGAGACCAGCGGCCAGCCGGCTCGCCTGAAGCAGACCATCGGCGCGGTAGCCGCTGTGCTCCATCATCGCCATGTAAGCGCGGCCGAACGAGCCCGGCGGCAAGTGGAGCAGCGTGTCGGAATCCCCGAGCGTGGCGAGCAGTGACGGCTGCTCGGAAAGCAGCGCGGCGGCGCCTGGCTCGCTGAGAAAACGCTGGTACATCGCCTCCATTTGGCCGCCGTCGAGCGCGATCATCACTTCATAGGCATGCTGAATATCGTCTGTACTCGCTCGCAGCGCCTTGATCGCCCGCAAAGCGCGCGGCCAATCGATGCGGCGTCGCGCCAGCGCGTTGTCCTTCAAGGTTGCTGTCATCTGCGGCTCCCGTCAAAGATCAAGAGGGCGAGTCACGACTGGCAATCGACCGATGCCATGCGATTCGGGTTCGGATACGGCAAAGAGGAATCATGCTAAGACGGCCACTTCCCGTGGGGACTTTCCGCATGATTTATGCCAGTCATTCGGTGACCGCAAGAAAGGCATCCTCTTCCCCTGCAGTGACGGAACGGAGTGGCCGGATTTCAAAAGACGGGCCGCCGGTATCGCGCGAATTCAGGCAGGTCCTGCGATTTGTCGACGCACGTTCGGGGAGCCTGTCGCCGCGGCCTGGATGTCGGTGCCGGGCCAACACGTGAAGCGCATGTGTTGGCTGCAGGTCGCCAGCAGGACGTTTGATACCGGGCCAGTTCATCCACCGCGCCCTGAACGTCTAAACGTTCTCGTGCATTGCGCTGCCTTTTGAAATCGGGCTGGCTGCTTTCGTCATTGCTTCGAATCAGGACTAACCGCGTGTCGCAGGAGAATGCCTGGCACGAACCGTGCACGTGGAGCGCGAACAATGGATGGCGGCGGGGCAGCAAGTCCGCGATGTTCATGATGTCCCCGATGTCCGCCGTCATGAGACGAAGACCGGTTGCGCATTTAAGTTCGTAGAGCCAGGTAAATGGTCGAGAAACGTCAGGCAAACGAATACTCACGAGGATGGAGGTAGAGCAATGAATCAGGCGTGGAAGGCAAAAGCGGGGCAGTTCCTGCCGGGAGCGAATCTGACTGTGCTGCCGCACTGGGAGCGCGAGGCGCTACCGAGCTACGATCATGCAGAGGTCTCGGTGCCGGGGCGCCTTCACTTCGCGGTATTCGACTTTATGCAGATGGCGCCTGGCTTCGGCGGCGGCGGGCTCGGCGTGTCGACGAGCACGGTCGGACACCGGATCACCGTCAGCAGGACGACGAGCGGCACGGGTGGCTGCGACGTGCCGAGCGGGCGTCACATGCTGGAGTTGTTCAAGCGAGCCGTTGGCTATGCACGCGACGACATCCGTGTCGATCGGTTGCACAGCATCCAGCACAAGCACAGCGGCTTCGGCTCGAATGTCTCGTTCAACACTGCGACGCTCGCCGGCTTGAACGCGTTGTTCGGCTCACCGTTTTCGCCACACGACATGTGGGAAATGATCACCCGCAACTACGTCGAGACCGCGAAGGATGACGAGCATGTGTATTTCGGCCTCGAGACCGGCGTCGGCGAAGCGTGCCTGTTTTTCGGCGGCCTGGTCTGGGTCGACGAGAAGCACGGCAACGGCCGTTTCCTCGGCAATCTGAGTTCGGAAAACCTTTGGGTGACCACCGCCGTCGGCAATTACGACACGCTATCGACCGAAGCGCTGCGTGCCCATGGCGAGGGCGCGGACATGTCCGGCACCACCGAGGCGGGCTTCGTGCCGACGCATTTTGTCGAGTGGCAGAAGCGTTACGGCATCGCGTGGCGCGACTTCATCGAAAAGAAATTGCGGCCGGCACTGCATCGCAACGACCTCTTTGCGTTCCTGAAGCACGGCTGGGAGCTCAACAGCATGAGCAACATGAAGGTGCTCGAGGGCATTTTCCGGACCGACGTGATGCGTGAGTTCGACCAGACGATGCAGCGCGAGGGCGCGGTGTATGCGGGGATGAGCAGCGCTGGACCGGGCTTCTATGCGTTCTCCGACTGCGAGGAAAAGGCGAAGCACCTCGCAGCGGTGATGATGCATCGGTTCAGTGAGTTCATGAGCGAGATGACCGTGGCGCGCGCGGGCCAGAAAATGTCCATCGACGTCGCCGTCTAGGCGCGCTTCGGCGAATCCTCGCGAACCCTTCACCTGGAGCCGATCGAACATGGCCAAGCGCGTCACTTTCGTCAACACGAACCAGATCAAACCGGCGATTGCGCCGATTGCGTTCGACTACCTGTCGGCGCCGATGGAGCGAGCGGGGTTCGAGCTCAATTTGCTCGACCTCTGCTTCTGCGACGACTGCGAGGCGGCCATTGCCGCGCACTGCAGCACGGCCGCACCGGATTTCTGGGGGGTGACGCTGCGAAATACCGACGACGTCTACTTTTCCAGCGGCTACAGTTTTCTCGAGAGAATCAGGGACATCGTCGCGCTGCTTCGGCGTGCTCGCGCGGTCCCGGTCGTGATGGGCGGTGCGGGTTACTCGGTGATGCCGGAAAAATTGCTCGCCTACCTCGACGCCGACTTCGGCATCGTCAGGGAAGGCGAATTCAGCTTTCCCGAGCTGCTGAGCTGCCTCGAAGAAGGCACGAGTTTCACGCACATACCCGGCGTGGTCTACCGCGATGCGGCTGGCGTGCACGCTACGCCGCTCGCCCCGAACGGGTGCGGACCGCTAGCCAGGCTAGGGCCCCACAAACGTGAGCTGGTAAACAACGAGCACTATTTCGCCAAAGGCGGCCAGATCGGCATCGAAACGAAGCGCGGCTGCAATCGCTCGTGTATCTATTGCGTCGAGCCGCTGATCAAAGGCCGCACGGTGCGCCTGCGCGAACCCGACGATGTCGTCGCTGAAATGGCATCGCTGGTCGAACGTGGGGTCAACGTCTTTCACATCAACGACTCGGAATTCAATCTGAGCGTCGCGCATCCTCTTGCGCTGTGCGCGGCCATCATCCGGCACGGGCTCGCCGGCAAGATCCAGTGGTATGCGTACGGTATGCCGCGGCCGTTTCCCGATGAACTGGCGGCCGCGATGAAAGCAGCCGGTTGTGTCGGCATGAACTTCGGCGTCGACAGCGCCAGCGAAACGATGCTGAGGATACTTCGCCGCACTTTCGGTGCCCCCGACATCGAAGATGCGGTCAATACGGCGAAGCGCCACGGCCTCGAGCACATCATCGAACTGCTGTTCGGCGCGCCCGGCGAGACCCAGGAAACCGCGCGGGAATCGATCGAGTTCATCAAGCGGGTCGATCCAGAGCGCGTTTCGGTGACGGTCGGGCTGAGGATTTTTCCGGGGACCGAACTCGAGCAGATGATCCGCAGCGAAGGCCTGAACGTCGGGAATCCGAATCTTCACGGCCATGTCGAAGGGAACGATGATCTTCTGCATCCGGTGTTCTATCTGCCGACCTCGTTGGGCCCGGATCCGCAGAAATTCATTGCGGATCTGATCGGCAATGACCGGCGGTTCTTCGGAGCCAATGCGAGTCTCTTCAACTACAACGCGAATGACGCGCTGGTCGAGGCGATCGCGCAAGGCGAGCGCGGCGCGTATTGGTCGATTCTGAACCGGATCGAGAAGCGCTTCGAAGCGGCCCATGCCCACAACGGTCGCGGCCTTCACAGCGCGTGCGCGGATGGCGGCGCCCCGGAATCGACGCCGATCGCGGTTTTGCCGACCGAGCAAACTGCCTGATGCGGTGTGCGATGCCCGAAGCGGCCAGCCATTCGATGGCCCGCGTACTTTCAACGCAGGAGGAGTGCATGCTTTCAGAAAGCCAACCTGAGCCGTACAGGATCAAGATGGTCGAGCCGATCAGGCTGATCGACCACGATCAACGGCAGGCGCGGCTTGCCGCTGCCGGGTACAACATGTTTCGCCTCGAAGCAGATGACGTCTACATCGATCTGATGACGGACAGCGGCACCTCGGCGATGAGCGCGAACCAGTGGGCAGGCATCATGACCGGCGATGAGTCGTATGCTGGTTCCCGCAGTTTTACGAAGTTGACGCAGGCCGTGCGGGACATGCTCGGCTTCGACTACGTATTGCCGACCCACCAGGGCCGGCCGGCCGAGCACTTCCTGTTTCGGACCCTCGTGCGCCCGGGGCAGGTGGTGCCGTTCAACGCGCCGTTCGATTCGACGGAGGCACATGTATCGATTGCCGGCGGTACCTCAATATCGTGCGTCGCCGAAATCGGCTACCAACCCGCTGTCGAGCACCCGTTCAAGGGCGACGTGGATGTGCAAAAGCTACGCAACGTGATCGAGAGCGAAGGGCGCAACAACGTTCCGCTGATCATGGTCTCGCTGACGAACAACGCGGGCGGCGGCCAGCCGGTATCGATGGCGAACCTGCGCGCGGTGAGGGCGTTGGCCGATGAGTTTGCGATCCCAGTGTACTTCGATGCGGCGCGCTGCGCAGAGAATGCCTACTTCATCCAGCAGCGCGAAAGCGGCTATGCGAACCGGTCCGTGGCAGAAATTCTCAAGGAGCAGTTTTCCTATGCCGAGGGCTGCACGTTCAGCTGCAAGAAGGATGCGCTAGTCAACATCGGCGGCTTGCTCGCGACACGGTCGCGGACGCTTTACGAGCAGGTCGTGCCGCTCCTCGTGCTGTACGAAGGCTTCGTCACCTACGGAGGGATGGCAGGCCGTGATCTTGAGGCGCTCGCGATCGGTCTGCGCGAGATGGTCGACGATGAATACCTTCAGCACCGCGTGCGTCAGGTCGAACGGCTAGGGGACCGACTGCTTGCCGGCGGCGTTCCGATACTGAGGCCGACTGGTGGGCACGCGGTGTATGTCGATGCGGCTACCTTCCTGCCGCACCTGCCGCGCTCGGAATTCCCGGCCGAGGCGTTGGCTGCCGAGCTTTATCTGGAGGGCGGTGTGCGCGCTGTCGGTCTGGGCTCATTGGCGTTCCTGAAAGAAGATCCGTCGACGGGGACGGTCAACCCCCCGAGGCTGGAACTGCTGAGGCTGGCTATTCCTCGCCGCGTTTACACCGATAGCCACCTCGCTGCGGTTGCCGCTGCGTTGATCCGGGTCTACGAACGACGCGACGCGATTCGGGGAATGCGCATCGTCTCCGCACCGCCGATGCTCAGGCACTTCACAGCGGTCCTCGCGCCGATCGAGGCACGTGACGAGATGCTCGCGGAGTCACGCGAAGTCATGGTCTGAGGTGATCACATGTTGACTAGTGCCTTTGAAGCGCTGAAGCTCAAACCGCACGTTTATCCGGGCGTGCTGATCACGTTGTGCGGTGTGGATGGAGCGGGGAAGTCTTCGCTGATGGATAGGCTCGAAAGCGCGTGCACGCGTGCGGGGTTCAACTGCGTGGCAACTTATACGCCGACCTGTCGGATCCGCAAAGATGCGGTGTTCCGACATCTGGTCGACAGCAGCTGGCATACATCGAGCTCCGGCTCCGGACCAGACGGAAGCGGACGGCGCGTCGACATGCTGGGCATTCTGCTGTCCATCATGGGAGACCTCGTTCAGCATATGACCGACACGGTCATACCGGCACTCGAACGCGGCGACCTGGTCTTTTGCGACCGCTACGTATTCACGTCTCAGGCTGAAATCGGTACGCGTTCCGATCCCGCTGAGACTTCACCTGTACTCCAGAGTATCGCTGGTCATCTGTTGCGTCCCGACGTCGCCTTCGGCCTGAATGTTTCCGGCGCGACTTCGCGCCGGCGCGTGCGGGCAAGGAACAACGAGAACGACCAGCCCCCGCCGATGAGCTTTCTGATGGGTCAAGTGGCGGCCTATCGCGCCGTGTTCGAGGTCAACGGCGTTGTCGCGCTGGATACGGAGCGGAGTATCGATGAGACGTTCTGCACGGCACTCAGTCATATCATGGCTATCGAACGTGTTGCGAGGCGCTCGGGCTCTATCGCGGTAGGGCGTACGGCGGCTCGATTGAAAACCGCGCCCGCTTCCTGCTCGAAGTAACCGATGTGTGTATCGAAGTGTGGGGCGCTAATCGCGTCGGCATGCACCTCGCGCCGCGCGGCGACGTGGGTACGATGGGCGATTCGGACGCGGCGGTTACGTTTGGCTATGTCGCGCGCGAACTCGACAAGCGCACGAGCGCGTTTATCGCCGCCGCCGAATCGCTCGGCGACAAGCGCCTCGGCTCGCAACTGAATGCCGCGTTCAGCGGGCCGTACATCGCGAACGAGAAGTTCACCCGGGAATCGGCGCAGCAAGTACTCGATGCAGGCGAAGCGGTTGCCCTCGCATGGGGTCAGTTGTTTATCGCGATCAGGCAGAGATCATCCCCTTCAACCACGCCGCCGTCGACATCGGTAAGCACTGCATAGCGCAAGCGGCCGAGCGAGGAAGGCTACGGGCTGATTCCCAGAACGAAGAATGGCCCTGCGCTGGCTGGCTACGGGGCTGTCACGATGGCCAATGCGCTCAAGAAGACCGTGACGGACATGCCTGCCCATTTGTGGCGATCATTGATCTGGGATCGTGGCAAGGAACTATCCGATCACGCCCGTTTCACCGTCGAGTCTGAGGTAAAGGTATTCTTCGCCGACCCGCACAGTCCATGGCAGCGTGGCACGAACGAGAACACGAACGGCCTTCTGCGGCAATACTTTCCAAAGGGCTTAGACCTGTCTCGGTGGAGCGCTCGAGAGATCCAGGCCGTTGCCAATGCACTGAATACCAGGCCCCGGAAAACGCTTGGTTGGAAGACACCCGCCGAAGCCCGGGACGAATACCTAAAATCTGTTCAACAATCTAGTGTTGCGACGACCGGTTGAATCCGCCTTCGGAACCTGCCGGGTGCCCGATGGAAGCGACTCGACCGGAGCTGCCATTCGTCCATTGCCGTTGTCCTGGCCGTCAACTGCTGGTGAGCGGACGTACGCCGTGCTACACCAGCACACCATTCAGTAAGTCGCTGGCGTATTGACCCAAAGGATCCTCGCCGTCGTGTCACCCGCGTTGCGGTAGCCATGCGGCGTTTCGCTCGTGAAGGTAAAGGCGTCCCCTGCATGCAGAATATAGCTCGCGCTTCGCAAGGTCAGCTCGACGGTGCCTTCGAGCACGTAACCGACTTCCTCACCGATGTGTTCAATCTGACCGTCGCTGCCCTGACCCGGATCGAGTATATGAATATTCGCCTGCAGCAAACCGTTGCGGTTCGGCAGCACTACGCGCTCAAGCGCGATGCCACCGCCGCGGATCACGGGTCGTTCTCCTTGCCGCATCACTGGACCGCCTGTCGGCTCCGTCGGCGATGTTAGCGCGGCGATATTGGTATCCAGCGCAACGGCCAGCCGGTGCAGAGTGGCCAGCGAAGGCGTGGCATTGCCTTTCTCGATCTTGGAAATAAGGCTTTCCGAGCAATGGGCCTTCTTGGCCAACTGCAACAGCGTTAGCCCAGCCATCCGTCGTGCATGGCGCATGCGGCCGCCGAGCAGAGCATGTGGCGTGGAGGCGTCGTCCGGCTGCGGTGGCGCCTCGGCGACGCTGTTCGGTTTTTTCAAGGTATGTGTCGGCTGGAGAGAGTTAGCGACAGGCCAGTTCGGCCACGACGTACGCGAGCGCTTGTGCGCCCAGATACAGCTGGTGGGGCTCAGTATACTCGGCGGCATTATGGCTGATGCCTGAACGGCTGGGCACAAAAATCATCGCGGTCGGACACAGGTCCGCGACATACATCGCATCATGGAAGGCGCCCGACGTCACCCGTAGCGGCGCCCCCTCGCCGGCGTTCGCCGCCGCGCGTGCACAACCTCGCTCGACCAGGTCGGTCATATGAGCCGGGAAGCGCGTCGTGGCCCGTGCAAAGGGGTTCTGCACCTGCGCGGTGAAGCCGTCGGCCGCATTCAGGCCCGCAACGGCATCGCGCAGTGCGGCTTCGAAGCTGGCGAGCACGTCTTCGTCGACGCAGCGCGCGTCGACCGTGAACTCCACTTCGCCCGGGATCGTGTTGATCGAATTCGGACCGACCCGCCACCGGCCGAGCGTCATCCGCAGCCCGCGAGCACGCACCGCGTCGCCGCACGCGTACAGATGGCCGGCCAGTTCCACCGCCGCGCGCATCGCGTCGCGACGCACCTCCATCGGCGTGGTGCCCGCATGCGCGGCGGCCCCAGAAACCGTCACGTTGAACCAGCGCACGCTCTGGATGCCGGTCACGACGCCAAGCGGTACATTCGCACCTTCGAGCACCGGCCCTTGCTCGATATGTAGTTCAACGCAAGAGTCGACGGAGTGCCCCAGCGCGCTGTGCTCGACATCCGGAGTGTCGGCCAGCGCGGCGTCGAGTGCGTCGCCGAACAGGATTCCCGCCGCATCGCGTGACGCGCGATAGCCGGCGAGGCGCCCGGATTGTGCGAACGCGCTGGAGCCCATCGCTCCGGGTCCGAAGCGCGAGCCCTCCTCGTTGGTCCACACCACCACTTCGACCGGGCGCCGGGTGGCGACGCCTGCATCGTTCAACGCCTGAATGACCTCGAGTCCCGCGACCACCCCGTAGGCGCCATCCAGCTTGCCGCCGACCGGTTGCGTATCGATGTGGCTGCCGGTCAGGACCGGCGGCAAATCGGCTTGCTGCCCCGCGCGCCGGAAAAACAGATTGCCGCACGGGTCGACGCAGACGCTGCAGCCCAGCGCGCGAGCGCGCT
Organism: Paraburkholderia sp. RL18-085-BIA-A; assembly: GCF_046027075.1. Taxonomy (NCBI): domain Bacteria; kingdom Pseudomonadati; phylum Pseudomonadota; class Betaproteobacteria; order Burkholderiales; family Burkholderiaceae; genus Paraburkholderia; species Paraburkholderia sp. RL18-085-BIA-A. The sequence goes on from NZ_JARESU010000039.1 coordinate 62,961, forward strand.
CGATCAGATGACGCCGCGCCTGCAAATCGAGCGGCGTCAACGTTTCGCGGGCAACACCGCCGTCGCTGCGACCGCCGAATGCGGCCAGGTCTGCGATAGCGTCGTTCAGCCGACCACTGTCGACTGCATCCTGTGCGCGCGCAGCGGCTTCGGCCGCTGCCTGACTAACTTCGTTACTGCTCATAGAGGATTACCTGAGATTGCATCTGTTGAATCGAGGCGTCGCGCATCAACGCGCGCCCACTGCCTGTTCCAGTTGCGCGGCGGCTGACAGTGCCACCTCGTCGTGCCAGCGCGGCCCGATCACCGTGACACCGATCGGCAGTCCGGCAGGGCCCGTGCCGACCGGCACGTTCACGCAAGGATTGCCGAGCAGCGTCCACATCCGGCTGAAGATCGGGTCGCCGGTCGAAGCGAGGCCCGCAGGCGCTTCACCGGGTGCGCTCGGTGCCAGCAGCACATCGAACCGGTCGAAGAGGGCGGCCAACGCATGGCGCCCCTGTTCGGCCCGGGACTGCAAAGCCGCATAGCGGGCGCCGCCCAGCGATGCTCCCGCCGTAAGAACGTCGCGAAAGGGCCCGCTCAGATCGTTCCGGCGTGTCTGATACTCGGGCGCGTACGCGAGCGATGCTTCGTAGCTCATGATCGCGCTCTGCACGTCGGCGAGATTGTGGCAAGCCTGCGGCAGCACCGCGTCGGCGACCGTTGCGCCGGCTGCCTCCAGCAAACGCGCGGCGTCGCTCAGCGCCTGGCGGCTGGCCGGCGTCGCGACATCCCAGTGCGGTGTCGTGCACACACCGACCCGAAGCGAGCTGGCCTTCTCGATGACGAACTCGCGCTGCGCAAGAATCCCCACGAAGAAGGCCGCGTCATCGACGCGGCGGGTCAGCACGCCGATGGTGTCGAGACTTGGCGACAGCGGCTTGACGCCGGCGGTCGGCAGCGTACCGAAGGTCGGCTTGTAGCCGACAATGCCGCAGAACGAAGCCGGACGCACGATCGACGCCGCGGTCTGCGTGCCGAACGCGACCGGCGCCATGCCGGCTGCCACCGCGGCGGCCGAGCCGCTCGACGAGCCACCCGGCGTGTGCGGTTCGTTCAGGCGGGGCGAACGCGGGTTCACGGTCGGTCCCGGTTTGAACGTGGCAAATTCGGTCGTTACCGTCTTGCCCAGCACGATCCCGCCGGCGGCGCGCACCGCAGCCACCGCGGCCGCATCAACCAGAGGGCGATGTGCCGCGTAGATCGGTGAGCCATAGCCGCTCGGCATGTCGGCGGTGTCCATCACGTCCTTGACAGCGACCGGCACGCCGGCAAGCGGCCCGGCCGCACCGCCTGCGGCATCGATGCCGCGCGCCTGCGCGAGCGCCTGCGCCGCATCGAAGTATTGCCACGCGTGCAACGCGGCCTCCTGCGCCTCGATTCGTTGGATATAGGCGCGCGCTACCGCTTCCGCAGTCAATGTGCGCTGCGCCACCTTCTGGGCGAGTTCGCGTACGCTCAAGCTGAGAACGTCAGTCATAGCGTGTTTCCTCTAGTGGGGTCGTCAGGCGAAGTACGCGGCGCGCACTTCATTGTTTTCGGCCAACTGCTGCGCGGTGCCGGACGCAACGACGCGCCCTTGTGACAGCACGTAGCCATAGTGTGAAATCGCGAGAGTCTGGTGGGCGTTCTGTTCGACAAGCAGCACCGCGGTGCCAAGGTCGTTGATCTGCTTGATGACCTTGAAGTTCTCCTTGACGAACAGCGGCGACAGCCCAAGAGACGGCTCGTCAATGAGGAGCAGCCGGGGCGCGGCCATCAGACCGCGGCCGATCGATACCATGGCCTGCTCGCCGCCCGACATCGTGCCGGCGAACTGGCGCGCGCGCTCCCGCAGGCGCGGAAAGATCGCATAGACGCGCTCGATCCGTTCACGCAACCGCGCGCCGCCTTTCTCGAGGTAGGCGCCGAGCATGAGGTTCTCTTCGACGCTCATGCGCGGAAAGACCTTGCGCCCCTCCGGAATGCAGGCGATACCGCGTGCAATGATGCGATGGGTCTTCTCGCCTGTGAGATCGGCGCCGTCCCAGAGCACCTGTCCCGCGCGCGGCGGCGTCAGCCCGAGGATCGAGCGGATCAGCGTGCTCTTGCCTGCGCCGTTGGCGCCCAGGATACACGTGATCTTGCCTGGCGCGACGTCGATCGAAACATCGTGCAGCACGTCCACCTTGTCGTAGCCCGTGCGGAGATTGCGGATCTGCAGATTGCTCATGCCGCCTCTCCCAGATAGGCTGTTTGAACCACCGGGTCCGCGGTGATCTGCGCGAAGCTGCCATCGGCGATCTTTTTGCCGTAGCTGAATACGATGCAGCGCTCAGTCACACGCTCGATCACGTTCATGTCGTGTTCGATCAACACGACCGTCAGATTGCGCAGCTTGCCGCGCACCTCGAGGATGTCGTCCATCAGTTCATGGGTCTCGTCGTGCGTCATGCCGGCCGACGGCTCGTCGAGCAACAGCAGTTGTGGACCGCTCATCAGCGCACGGCAGACCTCGATACGGCGCCGGTCGATCATCGAGAACGTCCCAACCGGCTCGAACAGCCGATCGAGCAGCGGCGGACTAAAAATCGCCAGTAGCTGGCGCACCCGTTCGACGGCTTGCTCATATTCGGCGCGAAACGCGCCGCGCCGGAACAGGTTGAAGAGCATGCCACGCTGCAGGTGCTGGTAGTCGCCGATGACGACGTTGTCGAACACGGTCAGCGGCAACGACAGGCGCGAACGCTGGAATGTACGCGAAATGCCCGCGCGGTAGATTTCTTGCGGGCGCAGGCCGGTCAGGAGCTTGTCGTTGAAGCGGATCGCGCCGGCACTCGCTTTGTAGATGCCTGTCAGCACATTGAAGAACGTGGTCTTACCCGAGCCGTTCGGGCCGAGCAGGCCCAACACTTCGCCCGCGCGGATATCGAGCGTGAGGTTGTCGAGCGCCGTGAGTCCGCCGAAGCGCATCGTCACGTCCTGCACTTGCACGAGGGATTGGTGTGCGCTCATCGCGGCACCTCATTGTTGAAGAACTGCCGGGTCCGGCGCGGCAGCAAACCATCCGGGCGGAACAACAGAATCGCGATCACGACCACCGCGTAGAACAGGAAACGGTACTCCTGGATGAACTGCAGCTTCTGCGGCAGCACCAGCACGATGAAGGCCGCCGGCACCAGGCCGAGCGGATTGCCGAGACCGCCCAGCACCGCAATCGAGACCAGCAGGAGCGAATCGCTGAAGGTGAAATTGTCGGGCGATACGAAGCCGGTCATCATCCCGTACACACTGCCCGCCACGCCGGCGAGGAAATTGCCGAGCATGAAGGCGATCACTTTCCAGCGTGCAATGTGAATGCCGAAGGTGGCCGCGGCCGTCTCGTCGGTGCGCACGACATCCATGCTAAGGCCGATCCAGGATCTCTCGAGCCGCTTGATGACCACATACGCAGCGGCGAAGATCACGAGGCTGAGCAGCGCATAGGGGACGTAGAACGACACATCCTGGTCGAACAGTTCGAGTCCGTCACTGAATGAGTAGCCGAATGTCGAGATGCCGGGCAGGTGCAGCCCCTGCGGTCCGCCGAGCAGGTTGTTCACCTCGACGAAGGTCTGGAACAGGATGCCGAACGCGATCGTCACCAGGGCCGCATAGTGGCCGCGCGTGCGCAGCACCGGCAGAATCAGGATCGAACCGATTGCGGCCGACACCACACCGGACAGCACGATCAGCAGCAGGTGAGGGATACCTGTCCGGGCCGCCAGCACGGCGATCGTATAGCTGCCGATGCCGAAAAAGGCGGCGCCGGCGAAATTTGCTATGCCCACATAGCCGAACTGCACGGTGAGACCGAGGCAGGCTGTCGAGAACAGCAATACAGTGCAGATCAGCAGCAGCACATAATGCACGTCGTAAAACACGGCGATCAGCGTCAGCGTGCCGATCAATGCGCACCACGGTCCGGCGCGTGGGCTCGAGCGCGTTGCGACTTCGATGCGCCCGGTCAGTCCGAATCGGTTCGCGGCAAACACCGCCACGGCCGCAACGACCAGCAGCACGCACACTTCGATTTGCGACTGCGCCTGCAGGAACAGCCACAGGTAGACGGTAATGACGAGGGCCAGCGCGATCTGGATGGCAACGCCGCCGCGGCCACGGCCGCGTGCGAGGGATGGGGTCAGCGTACTCATACTCGTTCACTCATTCGTTCGGCAATCAGTCCGGTCGGCTTCCACGCCATCAGAATGATGACGACAGCAAACGCGAACACGTCCTTGTAGGCGCTGGGAATGTCGGGAACCAGGGCGGGCAGCGCGGCGCTGCCAAGCACCTCGAGGCCGGCGAACAGGAAGCCGCCCAGAATCGCGCCATACACGTTGCCGAGGCCGCCCAGAATGGCCGCCGAAAACCCGATGACGCCGAGCAGCAGTCCTTCGTTGAAATTGATCTCGTTGTAATAGAGACCATTCATCACGCCGGCCAGCGCAGCGATGGCCGAACCCAGGCCGAACGTCAGCAGCACGACCGCGCTGAAGTCGATGCCCATCAGCCGCGCGGTTTCGCCATCCTGCGCGACAGCGCGAATCGCCAGGCCGAGCCGGGTCCGCGTGATCAGCAGATGCAGGCCGACGATCACGACGAGCCCGGCCAGCAACAGGATGATGTTATCGACGCGCAGCCCAAAGGTGCCGAGCTTCACAAACGACGTGGGTAGCAGCGCCGGAAACGGTTTCGGATTGGCGCCGTCCGGATAGAACAGACGCACGCATTCGCGCAGCACCGAGCCGAGCATCAAGGTCGCCAGCAACGTATTGAGCGGTGGCGCCCGATGCAGCGGCAGGATCAGGAAACGGGCGATCGCTGCGCCCAGAAGGCCGGTCACGACCACGGCGCACACGAGCACGGCCACCAGTTGCAACCATGGGGAACTGATGCCGAGCGCCGACACGCCAAGCGACGCGGCGAGGCCGGCGAATGCGCCGAGCATCAACACATCGCCGTGCGAAAACTGAATCGCGTCGAGCACGCCGAAAAAGAGCGTGAACCCAACCGCGACCATCGCGTAAATCATACCGAGCATGAGCCCGTTGACTATGTACTGCCCTAACGCATCCATCATTGCCCTATCAAGCGGATCATCGAACTGCGCGGCACACAGGCTGCGCCGCGTTGGTCATCGGCGGGGCCGCGTCGAGTGGACCGTCCCGCCCGCCAAAGGTCACAGACCCTTTAGTTTCCGTTGGCTCTTCGCGTACGCACTGTCTTCCCAGATCACCCACTTGCCGTCCTGTACGACGTACTTGGAGACGAGGGGCACGATGTTCTGGCGATGGTCGTCGAACGTCACCTTGCCGATGATCGTATCGACGTTGCTGGTGTGGTTCAGCGTGTCGCGTACCTTGTGGCGGTTCGGGCCGTCCTTCTCGACTGCATCAATGATCAGGTTCGTCGCCGCGAATGCAAATGCGCCGTAGGCTTCCGGCGGCTCGGCGTACTTCTGGGCGCTGTACTGCGTGAGGAAGTAAGCGCCGCCCGGCAGCTTGTCGGTGGGTGCGCCTTCGAGGAATGACAGCGAGCCTTCGGCAACGGCCTGGCCGGCGCCGTCGATGTACGCGTCGGACTTGATGCCGGAGGTGCCCTCGAACTGCGCGTTGATGCCGAGCTTCTGCATCTGTGTACGGATGCGTACGCCGATTGGCGTCAGGCCGCCGAAATACACGACCTGTGGCTTCAGATCACGGATTTTGGTCAGTTCGGTCGTGAAGTCCTGCTGGTCCGCGGACACGCCGATGTCGGCGAGGATCTGGCCGCCGTCCTTGGTCAGGGCCTCGCTGAAGTACTTGTTATGGCCGTTGCCGTAGTCGGTCGTGTCGTGGATGATCACGAACTTCTTGTAGCCGAGGCCCGTCATGAATTTCGCGGCGACCTGGCTCTGGTTGATCATGGTGCCGTTGACCCGGTGGACTTCCTTGTAGTCGTTGCTGTATGTGACATCGGGCAGCACGGCGCCCCACACCACGACCGGCAGGTTGAAGCGGTGGTAAACGTCCACGCTCGCCACTGCGACGGCCGAGCAGAAGTTCGTCACGCCGGCAACGATGCTGTTATCCGATGCTGCCTGCGTGGCGACCTGCACACCGACGTTCGGTTTGCATTCATCGTCGAGCGCAACCAGCTGGTATTGATATTTGGTCTTCGGGTCCGCATTGCGCAAGCGCACGGCGAGGTCCGCGGAGTTGCGGCCGCCCAAGCCAATCGACGACACACCACCGGTTAGCGGCCCAATGAACGCGATCTTGACGACGTCTTTCGCGAAAGCCGATCCTGCCAGCAGCGACCAGCCGAGCGCGGCGAATCCCATTATCTTCGAAAGCTTCTTAACGCCCACCGACATTCTCCTTTCATTAAATTCAAGCTATTGGACTGGTATTCAAGTACCTTGAATTAATAAAAGCAAGTCGCATGCCATGGTCACCAGTTACGGACGGACGGCCTGTTATCGAATAGCAGCGGCGATTTTTGGGGCGCCGGTGAGACTGCCGTAGAACGGTTCCCGCACCACATGGCACTGCCCACGCACGACAGAGGTGCACGAGGCAATGCGATGGCGTGCCGAGTCAGTGCATCGGACGCTTGGTATCTGATACCAGATGAGCAATCTCAGCCGTCACCCGCGGACATGACTCCTTCCACGGTCCCGTACGGCTCTTCACGGCAATGAACCCGCCGACCGTATGAGTCGACCGATCTGACTTACTTCTCCAATATTTGGTATGCGGTGGCTACCGGGCGCACGGGGAGACAACCGCTAACCATTCATAAGCTGCAGTTGGCCAAGTGAAACGGCGAACGCCCATCGGGGTCCGGGGCACGCATCCGATGAAGTTGAAATCGGGCGCCCGGTGCCGGTGGATGGCGTACGTCGGGCCCGTAGCCCATAGTGGACAAGTCAACCCGATGGGCAAATGGCGGGTCCGTTCGAACTATGCTGGTAGGTTGTCGGGCAGCAAGCTTACATCGACGTCAACGACGAGATGCAAAGGGCAGCGGTCGAACTTATCTAGTTGCCGCAGGCGCGGAATTTCCAGAACGGAGTAGTCGGAGGGGCATTGCGATAGGGATGCGGAATTTTTTCAGAACGTGATAGCGCCGGTTAGACCGACAGTCGAGAAATGTCAGGTCTCCCTTGCGGCCTTTGTGAGCACTTCGGCAAGTTTGTCAAAGTGTCGTAAGGCCGCAGGCGTGAGTTCGATCTGTTTGCGGCGAACGTCTTCCGTATCACTAAGTGTGAGCCAGCCTTTTTCCCGCATCGATGTGACGCGGGCATGAAGGGTAGTAGGCGATCCGAGCTCGCTTTGGCTCATCATGTCCCGGACTGACAGTCGGTCTTTGGTTTGCGACACACGTGCCACGAATTCGAGAATCCGCTCTTCGAGTGGGTCAGAGCCGGTAGCGCTTCACCCAACGCAAGATCGTAGAGTCCTCCAAGGGGACGTCCTTCGGGGTGTGGGCGAGAGACAGGTCGCGTTCAGCCATCATCTCGACAAGGTCGCGCAGACTGAGCTTGTAGCGCACATACCAACGCACGCAATGGACGATGACTTCACGGTCGAAATGACGACCGTTGAACAGCCATTCGACATCTTTCAGCTTGCTCATTGGCTCGTGGTCGTCAAAAGCGCAAGGGTGACAGAG
>NZ_JARESU010000390.1:0-1687 GCF_046027075.1 Paraburkholderia sp. RL18-085-BIA-A
GGGCGTGGTTCAGAATCGACGGAATTTGGGTTGCACGGACGAGCGTCGTCGTCCTGCCTGTGACGGCCTGATTAGTTAGCGATGCGATATAAATGGAGGCCGTGAACCTCCGCGCGTCAGGTTCGCTGTGGCTGAAGAGGGCCGAGTCCGAGCAGCGTAAGCCAGTGCGCATGGTGCTGACCGGTCATCAGTTCATGCGGACTCTTGCCTTTTCGTTCAGCCCGGCGGCTGCGTACGAAGCGCCGATGGTTCAGGAAGAAGCGCAGCAGGCCGAGGTACGGGGTGCCCAGATGGCGCCGCAGCGTGAAGTAGTTGCGCAGCCGCGAGTTGAGATTCTCGACCAGTGAACTGCTGCGCGGCGTGTGTTCCATGACCTGCGTCACGGCGGCGAAGACGGCGTGGAAGCGGGCGCCCAGTTTTGATCGTAACCAGCCCCAGCCTTGCCAGTACGCGGGCGAGGTGGTGGGTTTGCGGTGCAGCACGCACGCGGCGCGCACGAGATCGTCGGGTACGTTCGCGGCGTGCGCGATGGCAGCGAGCTTTTCATCGAGCACGCCGGCGAACGCGAGCAGGTCGTCGCGCTGGTTCTGCAACGCCACGCGCACCGGGCGGATGCGACGCGCGTCCTGATGCTCGCGTCCGAGCAATTCCTCGACAACGAAGTCGAACAGTATCTGCCGGGTGGCAAGCACCGGACCCGCCAACGCCAGAATGTCATGGCTGAGCCACTGAGTGAGTGTGCGGATGTCGCGGGCCAGTTCATGCGCCTGGGCGTCAGCCTGGCGCGACCGTCTCAGCGCGGCAGCGAAGCGGCCCGCACAACCCCGCGCGCGGGCGCGATCGATCCTGGCTTCGAGCTTCTGGCGCCGGGTGCGGGCGCCCCGGGCGAGGTTGCCCAGCGTGTTGGCGAGCGCCTCGCACTGGCGCTGGATGTGAAACACATCGCCATGGCACGGCGTGTCGCCCCAGGCAGCCTTCTGTCCGGCGCGCAGGCCCTGGCCCGCATCGGCAATCGTGTAGTCGGGATCCAGACCCTGCCTTGAAGCGTCGAGCAGGTGCACGCCCCAGGTGTCGGCGTCGCGATGCTTTTCGGCCGCCAGCAGGTAGCAGTAGGTCGACTGCGCATCGACGCCGGCGAGCACCGGCGTCGAGCCCTGGAAGATCTCGTCGTGCAGGCCCACGCGGATACCTGAGAGGTCCTGCTCGCGGTTGATCGCGCCGGCCTGCTGCGCGGCCCATTGCAGCACCTCGTGAACGCTGCCCACGCTGACGGACACGCCCAGCAGATCGCGCATGAACTCCGTCACACCGCGATACGAACTGCGGCAGATCAGCGTCAGCCCGAGCATCACCTGACGCAACCAGGTCCTGGTGACCGGCAACTGAAACAGTACCTCGTCATCGGCTACCGCTGCAGAGAACGCGTCATTGAGCGCGTCGCTCGCCTTGCCCCTTTGCGCGTAGACGAACTTGCGACTCACGCCGAGCCTCGCGGACAGTTCGCTGATCGTTTCCGATCCCGCCAACGCCTGAACGGCCAGCTTCCTGCGCTCACTCTCAGGCAGCCTCGCTGCCACGCTGGCGGACCGATTCATGCATGCACCACGCTTGAAGAAAATGGGCTGCCATTATCGACCATGGCAGCCTCATCAAGCCTCCCGCATGTAACCCTGGTTTGAACCTCGCC
>NZ_JARESU010000391.1:0-1680 GCF_046027075.1 Paraburkholderia sp. RL18-085-BIA-A
CCCCCTGCGTCACACTAGATGTCGCCTCTGAATTTTCTTGATTTGAAGAACTCAGAGGTGCAGGTTGAACGCCAAACAGACGTATTCTGTCGAATTCAGGGAGCAGGCGCTGGCAAAGGTCCTGCAACGAGGCAACCGGTCCGTAGGAACGGTTGCCTCGGAACTGAACATGAACGTATTAACCTTGAGGAAGTGGATCCGCGTGTCTAACGCCGCAAACCGCAACCCGGGGCCAGTCGATGCACGGCGCCCGGAAGACTGGTCTTTGGAAGAGCGCCTGCTGGCCTTGCAGCAGAGCCATGGACTGAGCGACGAGGCGCTGAGCGCGTGGTGCCGTGAACGGGGCCTGTTTGCCCATCATCTGGACCGGTGGCGCGCCCAGTTCTGCTCGGCCGGCACCGCGAGCAGCGCACGTGCAAACGCTCCAGAGCTGCGCGAGCTGAAACAGGCCAATGCGCAACTGCAGCGCGAACTGAAACGCAAGGAAAGGGCTTTAGCGGAGGCGGCCGCGTTGCTGGTACTTTCAAAAAAGTATCAGGCGCTGTTCGGGGACGAGGACGAATGAGCTCTCCCGAAGAGCGCGCGACATTGCGGCAGCTGATCGGCGAGGCGACTACAGCCGGGGCTCGTCAGGCACACGCATGTGCCGTGCTCGGGCTAAGCGCGCGCACCGTGCAGCGCTGGCAAGGCGGCGGTCCTGAAGCAGTGGATGGGCGCACCTTACGCCATCATGCTGCTGTTCACAAGCTGTCGACCGACGAGCGTGCTGAACTGCTGGCGGTGGCCAACTCTGTCGAATTCGGTCATCTGCCACCGAGCCAGATCGTCCCTCGATTGGCCGATAAGGGCCGCTACATCGCCTCAGAATCGACGTTCTACCGGGTGCTGCGCGAAGAGAAACAGCTTGCTCATCGGCGCAGTGAACGACCGGCCCGCACCCACAGCAAGCCTCGCGCAGTTTGTGCCGCCGGGCCCAATCAATTGTTCAGCTGGGATATTACTTACCTGCCGACGACAGTTCGCGGGCAGTATTTCTATCTCTACCTGTTCATGGACGTGTTCAGCAGGATGATCGTCGGCTGGCAGGTCTACGCTGAAGAGAGCAGCGCCCAGGCCAGCGAGCTTCTGAAGGATCTATGTGCGCGTGAAGCGATCAAACCGGGCCAGGTGATTTTGCATTCGGATAACGGCGGCCCAATGAAGGGTGCCACGATGCTCGCCACCCTGCAGGCTCTGGGTGTCATGCCGTCATTGAGTCGACCGGGCGTGAGCAACGACAACCCGTTCTCGGAATCGTTGTTCAAAACACTGAAGTATCGGCCGGCCTATCCTCTGCAGGCGTTCGACACTCTATTTGCCGCGCGCGCCTGGGTCACCGGGTTGGTGCGTTGGTATAACCACGAACATCGTCACAGCGCGATCCGTTTCGTCACGCCTGCCCAACGGCACGCCAACCTCGACCAGCAGATCCTCGATCGCCGCGCGACGCTCTACGAGGCGGCAAAGCAGCGCAACCCGCTACGATGGAAAGGCCCCACGCGAAACTGGAACCGCGTACACACGGTCCATCTGAATCCCGATCAGACAGACAACTTCGAACCCATCAGACGCGACCACCGACAGGAGCAAAAAGCCGCCTGAATTTAATCGTTGAGGCGACATCTAGCTTGAAATTTACCG
>NZ_JARESU010000392.1:0-1661 GCF_046027075.1 Paraburkholderia sp. RL18-085-BIA-A
ATCCTATGAAGCGTGGGGGCCTCGATGACCTGGGGGCGCCTAAAATCAGTGCGTCGACTCAGCTCAACGGAGAACATCATGCGCGCAGATCCAGAATACACATCGGCTACCGAGCCATTCGTGCTGGCCGTGTCACTCGAGCTTGCTGCGGCCAAATGGAAGATTGCATTGCACGACGGGCAGCGTGATCGACCAGCGGTGCATACGGTGACCGAGCCAGACGCTGCGACTCGCCTCCAGGCCGTGCTGGACCTGATCGGGCAGCACAAGGCCAAGTGGATGCTGGCGCCGGATGTGCGCGTCGTCGTCAGTTACGAAGCGGGCCCGGATGCGTTCTGGATTTATCGCACGCTGCGGACTCGCGGAATCGAGTGTCATGTCATCGATCCCGCGAGCATTCCCGTCGCGCGCCACAAGCGGCGCGCGAAGACCGACCGGCTCGACGCAATCAAGCTAGTCATGAACCTGCGAGCATGGCTGCGCGGCGAACGCGACCGCATGCGCGTCGTCCGAGTGCCCTCGCCCCAAGACGAAGCGTCGCGTCATCTGATACGTGAACGGGCCCAGTTGCAGAAGGAGGTGCTACAACACCGCGACCGCATGCGCAAACTGTTGGCCACGCTCGGCTGCTGGGAGAAGGTCGAGCAAAAGAGCTTCGCCAGCCGCCTCGCTGGGGGTGAGGTGCGGTGCCACGACGGCACGCCGCTGCCGCCAGAACTGCGCCAACGGTTGTTGCGTGAGTGCGAACGGCTAGCATTCGTCGAGCGGCAATTTACAGCTCTTGAGACCGCGTTACATGACAGTTTGCCCGCGCCGGCATGCAGCCGGGCGGAGCATCTCACCAACCTCAAGGGCATTGGCAGGGTCGGTGCCCAGCGACTCGCGCTCGAACTGTTCTGGAGGACCTTCGAGAACCGTCGCCAAGTCGGCGCATGCGTGGGCCTTGTGCCACAACCGTACGATAGTGGCGACAGTCAAGTAGATCAGGGCATCAGCAAACAGGGTAACCGACGGGTGCGCGCGTTACTGATCGAAATAGCGTGGTCCTGGTTGCGCTATCAGTCCGACAGTGCGCTCACCCGCTGGTTTTACCAGCGCACACAGGGTATGTCCTCGAGTCGCCGAATTCGGCGGGTTGCGATCGTCGCCGTCGCGCGCCGTCTCGCGATTGCGCTGTGGCGTTATTTGAAGGACGGTGTGCTGCCTGAAGGTGCCCAGCTCAAGTCCGCGTAGCTCCCTAACGTTTCGAAGGAAGGGCAGCAACTGGTTAGCCGACTACGCAAGCATAAATGGTCTGAAGTGTACGCGTCCGTGGAAGTCCCTGGTTACCAATGAGGTAACCGATTGAAAGATGGGACGCGTGCCCCGGGGGCATCCGGGCGAAGCGCGCATGCAGGATGGGGCTGGTCACACAAAAGGCCAGCGGATAGAAGGTGAGTGCAGACTAAGGTCTCACGAGCGCGATTGATCGGCCTCAGATTCGTCATGCACGGTTGGGCAGGTTTTAACATTGATAACTCTTTGTCATTAAACAATTTGCAATCCAAACCATCGTAAGCCAAACCGTTTGTCAAGCCACAGAGCGGCTTGACAAACGGTCGCTCATAGAAGGGACTTCCCCGTCCCGAGGCTGCGGCGGAAGCCGCGAGTCGGCATCAACG
>NZ_JARESU010000393.1:0-1651 GCF_046027075.1 Paraburkholderia sp. RL18-085-BIA-A
CGACGCATGCGGGCAGGCGTTGGACAAGCCTCGAGGGAGGAAACCGCGGAGTGAACCGAGGCGGCGGGAACCTTCGGCGGCTATGGGGATTGAAGGGAGCTGACCGTCAGCCGCAGCACGGCATGCTGAAGCGAACCTGGGGCGGGATGGGGTCGAAGGTGGTTTCGAAGGTGTCGTCCGCCATGTTGTGACGATGCCGCGAGCGGCGGCAAGGTCTGCCCGGAGCGGCAGGCGCGAGTGTCTCCTGTTGGCGCTCGTTGCCGAAGAGCCGACAGTCGGACTGAAGATCCTGGTCATGTACGCTCATGCGCTGCCTCGCAATGTCGGTGGCGCGCGAATCGGGTGGGTGCGCAGGAGGATCTCGATGATGATCATCGGGGCGCCGCAGTGTCTGCAGATAAAGGTCGGCGCCCGGGTATCCGCAGACGCCTCATCGTTGGCGTCAATGACTGCTGGAGCGTGCAGCAACGCACGTATGGTCGCCAGGTTGTGCCGCCGCACCGGATTGGCAAGCAGCCCATAGTGACGGATGCGGTGGAAGCCACCAGGCAACACGTGCAGCAGGAAGCGCCGCATGAACTCGCCGGCTTCGAGCGTCATGGTCTTGTAGCGGGTGCGCCCCCTGGCGCGGTAATCCTTCCAGCGGAAGGTCACGCCCCGCTCATCGAGCGCGATGAGGCGCTGGTTGGAGATGGCCACGCGATGCGTGTAGCGCGACAGATACGCGAGTACGGCCCCGGGTCCGGCGAACGGGCGCCTGGCATACACCACCCATTCACATGCGCGTAGCGGCGCGAGCCATTGTGCGAAGACAGCGGGATCGGCGAGCGCGGCATACTCGCCGAAGAACCGCAGCTGGCCGCGGCGATGCACGGCCGCGAGTTCCTCCAGGAAACGGCGCCGGAACAGGCGTGACAGCACGCGCACCGGCAGGAAGAAACCGGGCCGGCATGCGACCCACCGCTCACCGTCGGGTGACAGGCCGCCGCCGGGGACGATGCCGTGCACGTGCGGATGGTGCGTCAGTGCCGAGCCCCACGTATGCAGCACCAGCGTCGCGCCGATCTGTGCGCCCAGATGCTTCGGATCGGCGGCGATGGTGCGCAGGGTTTCGGCGGCAACATCGAACAGCAGCCCGTAGATGACCAACTTGTTATACCAGGCGATCGCGCTGATCGCCGCAGGCAGCGTGAAGACCACGTGGTAGTACTCCACGGGCAGCAGGTCGGCCTGACGCGCCTCGAGCCAGCGGCGCGCGGCGCTGGCCTGGCACTTCGGGCAATGACGGTTGCGGCAGGAGTTGTAGGCGACCTCGAGCTGTGCGCAGCCGGAACAGCGCAACACATGTCCACCCAGCGCCGCACTGCGGCACTGTTCAATGGCCGACATGACCTTCAGCTGTCCCAGGCTCAGCTGTACGGTCTGTCGCCACGCTGGCCCATGCGCGCGGAAGACGTCCGCGACTTCGGGCACGGAAGTGCTCCGCGTGTTACGTCCTGTGCAGATTCTCCAGCGGGCTGATCACTTCGCGCAGCAGGTCGGTGGCGACCTGCGCGTAGAGCGCGGTGGTCTCCAGCTTCTTGTGCCCCAGCAGCACCTGGATCACGCGGATATCGACCTTCTGTTCGAGCAGGTGGGTCGCAAAGCTGTG
>NZ_JARESU010000394.1:0-1641 GCF_046027075.1 Paraburkholderia sp. RL18-085-BIA-A
CAAGGTGGTCTGATGCAGTACGCCGAGCGCGTGCAGTCCAGCGACCGTTTCCTCCGCGAGCATCGCGGCGCCATTGTCGGTCATCAGGGCACGGGGCAAGCCGCGGCGCTGAACGCCTGGCACAGGCCGTGTATCAGGCTCTGGGCAGTCTCGTCGAGATACCACTGCGCGTGGCAGACGATGCGCGAGCGGTCATCGAGTACGCACAGCAGCATTGGCTTGACCCACTGGCCGTCGCGCGTGAGCAGCTTGCGCGATCCGTGATGGAAATCGAGATGCCAGAGCGCGGCGACATGTTCGACCTCGAAGCTGCGCACCTCAAGGCGCTCCAGACGATCGCGTGCGAGCATCGCGCCGGCACTGGTGTGACGCGGCGCGCGTTCGCGAAACAACCCCTGTGCGACGAAGTAGCGGCGCACGGTCGCATACGAGGGCAGGTTCGCGGCCCCGAGCGTGACCTTGAGGTTGTCGTAGTGCAACTGGCAGGTCCAGCCGGGGTGTTCGCGATACTGCTCGCGGATGGCCTGGATGGCCGCCGGCGACAGGCTGCGGGAAGTACCGCGCATGCGCGGCCGGTTCCTGAGTCCGGTCACCGGGTCCTGTGCTGCACGGCGGGCCTGGTAGTACCAGCGCTCAATGGTCGAGTGGCCGAACTGGACGTCGGCGCCGGTGACGGGGTGACGCCAGACCTTGGCGCTCAGAATGGCCAGAAGTTCGCGCAGTTGGCCCGGTTCCGGCGGGGCGGCCAGCAACGGGCCGACGACGGCGAAGCGCAAGCGGGCCCAGCGATCACCCGCTGGTAAATCGTGGTGTTGGCTCATCGATTCTCCAAAGATGCGGCGGGCATCGCCGCGATTGAGGGGAGAAGCGAGACTACAAGCGCTGTCTGACGGGGGCGAGCGACAAGTTCTGCGGGCGTCTAACGAACCTCGCGCAGGTTGCTCGCGGCGCTGCCGCTGGTCAGGGGCGTGAGCCAGCGCAACAGACCCATCAGGGGGGAGTGCTGGAGCGTGGTGACGAAGCGTTCGAGCAGGCTCGCAGGGAGTAGATCGGGTTCGACGGGCGGCATGAAATCGGAGCGCCCGAGCAGCCACAGGGGCGTCGTCATGAATTCGCTGCGCCACCAGCGTCGCCAGCGCGCAATCGTCGAGACCGGCACGTCAAGCGAGTCCAGCTGACGCATGGCCGCCGCGGTGCCTGCGCTGGCTCGTGAGGCACAGACCGTCACCATGATCGCCGCGACATAGACGCGCCGGCCCAGAAAACGCACGGACACCGGCGTCGTGCGGCGGCGGCAGCCGGCACAGCAGAAGCTGTAGCGGAAGTCGCAATCGGGCTGGGCTTCGCGGGGAATACCGCGCGGCTTGCGCGGGTAGCGGGCGCTGTGCAGCACACCCCCGCAACGGCAGCGTTGCGCGCGGGCCTGCTCCGCGAGGTCCTGGTCAATGCGTAACAGCAGCCGATAAAATTTGGAGCTCTGTAAAGTCGCGTGGCACACTTCGGTGGTCTTTAGTCTCGTAAACCAAAGACTCCCCCGACGGTATCGTTTGTGCAAGATGCCCGAGGGGGCTCATCCTGCGTACATCACGCAATCTGCAAAAACTCCCCGCCAGACCCATCACCTTCCGTGCTCACGCTCAG
>NZ_JARESU010000395.1:0-1633 GCF_046027075.1 Paraburkholderia sp. RL18-085-BIA-A
CCGCGCGCACGACTGGCTGCCAAATCGCCGCGCTGGGGGGAGAGGGGGCGCGCCCCGACTAGGCGGGGCGCGAGGCGATGTCGGCCCACATCGAACGGTTCATCGGCCGGATGGACGGCGCGCTGGGCGGGGACGATCCAGACAAGGCCGTGTTCGCGGTCAGCGCCATGATCGGGGCTCTGGTGGTGTCTCGTGTGATGGCCGACGAAAAGCGTTCCGACGCAGTGCTGGCCGCGGCGAAGCGGGAGTTGCTCGCTTTGCAGCAGAAGGAATGAGCCACGCCCCAGCGATCAGGACCGGTCACGGATCATTGGAGCGCCTGGCCATGGGTGCGCTCATAAACGGTGGTTAGCGTAGCGACCGTGGCTCCTGCCTTGACTACTTCGACGTCGCACTAGCATAACGAGCAAACAGTTAGGATTCCGCACCGGCGAAACCGTTAAGGCTTCCCGCACCCGTGCACTCTGCCCAAAGTCCAGAAAATAGCGGATGGTGAGCCATACTGGACCTCATGCCGCTGCTCCCTGAGAATACTTGTCGCATAGCCGGGCCACCGCCAGGCACCGCGCAGAATGTGCCCAGACTGGCGGAAACTTTCAGGCTTCCTGTGACGATGCCGCACGCGTGCGGCGCGGGCGTGGCGTCCGCGGACCTGCAGCACTCGCGAGGCCGAGCCTTTCCCTCAGTTTCGGCACCGCAAAATCGATAAACGCCCGAAGCTTGAGCGGCATCTGGCCTTGGCCCGCGTACATGAGGTTGACAGGCGCCGGTAGCGGTTCGAAGGCTTCCAGAAGCTTCACGAGACTACCGGATTTCACCGGCTCTTCAATCTGGTACGACAATACCCGTGCAATGCCGGCCGCTTCCGCCGCGGCAACGACGGCGGCCTCCACCGAACTCACCACGAGCCGGGACGGCACCTCGATCTTCAGTGTCCGGCCTCTTGAGTGAAATTCCCAGTTGCTGCCCACCGCATACCCTTCGTATGTCACGCAGTCGTGCGAAAGAAGATCTTCGGGCTTCCGTGGTGTCCCATGCTTTTTCAGATAGGCGGGGCTTGCGCACAGCACTTGCCGATGCAGGCCGACACGCGTTGCAATCAGGCTGCTGCTCGGTTGCTCCCCAAGCCGCAGCACGAGATCTACGCGCTCATCCGGCAGATTGACGAGCCGGTCTGTCAATTGCACGCGCATGCGGATTTGCGGAAACGCGCTGAGAAATTCGACTATCACCGGCATGACGTGGATGCGCCCCATTACCGGCGGCACACTGATTACCAGTTCTCCCTGCGGCGCATGATATTCACCGGAAGTCGTGCGTTCGATCTCCGCGATCTCCTCCATAACCCGCCGGCAAGACGCCACATAACCGCGTCCGGCTTCCGTCAGTGTCAGCCTGCGGGTACCACGCACGAGCAATCGCACATTCAGATGTGCCTCCAGCTCGGATACGCGCCGGCTCACAGTCGCCAGAGGAATGTGAAGCTTTCGACTCGCGGCGGACAGGCTTCCGTTGTCTATCGCCGCCAACAAAATACCCATCGCTTCGAGTCGATCCATGGCCTTCCACCAATGAAAGGGTAGTTCTCAATTCTACCGGCTACTCAAAGGACCGGGAACGGCCTAGATTCTCT
>NZ_JARESU010000396.1:0-1622 GCF_046027075.1 Paraburkholderia sp. RL18-085-BIA-A
CTTGATCGATGACCTCGCCAGGCGGTAGCACGACGGCAAAGCCATCCGTCAGAAACGCCGTGTTGAGCGCGTTAAAGCCGTCGGCATACGTCTGCGAGGCGATCGCCGCCTGCAGTCGTTGTGGTATTTCTCTCAACGCCCGCGTGAGCGAGCCGACAAACACATCATGCGGCAAACCAATCAGTTTCGACAGCCGCGGCACATGGCGACCGTTGACGAATACCAGTCGATGGCCAGCCGGGTCCAGCACGAGTTCATCGACGATGCGTCGCACGTCGCCATCGTCGATGCAGCCGGTGCGTTGCGGCGCGAAATGCCAGGGGCGCTTGCCGATCGCCGACACGTTCGTGTACTTCCAGTCCTCGTGACGCGTGGTCGGAAAGCCGAGCGCGTCGAACTGGTCGAAGGCGCTTCGGCGCGCGGCACGCAGCCACGGCAACTCGGCGCCGGGCAACGTCTTCACGAGTTGTCCAAAAGCCTGGCGGAAGAAGTCGAGCGATTCGTTTTTCATGAGTGCCCCGCACTTGCTACACTGAGTGCGCTGGCTGATTGCACGGCCTCATCCTCGATCCAGCCATAGCCCTTGCGTTCCAGCTCCAGGGCCAGTTCACGCGGCCCTGACTTCACGATCCGGCCGTTCGCCAGCACATGTACGCAATCCGGCACGACGTAATCCAGCAGGCGCTGATAGTGCGTGACCAGCACGATCGCCCGTTCGGGGCTGCGCATGCTGTTGACGCCCTGCGCGACGATCTGCAGCGCATCGATGTCGAGTCCGGAATCCGTTTCGTCAAGAATGGCGAGCCGGGGCTCCAGCACCGCCATCTGCAGGATTTCGTTGCGCTTCTTTTCTCCGCCGGAAAAGCCTTCGTTGACTGCGCGATACAGTAGAGTCTCGTCCATCTGCATCAGCGTCATTCTGTCCTTGACGAGTTGCAGGAATTCCATTGCGTCGAGTTCCGGCTCGCCACGATGCCGGCGCTGCGCGTTCAACGCCGCCTTCAGCAGATAAACGTTGCTCACACCGGGTATCTCAACGGGGTACTGGAACGCCAGAAACAGTCCTTCGTGCGCGCGCTCCCTGCAGGATCACGCTCGGGTACTTCCACGTGATCGCCGAACCGGTTTCCACCTGGGTCCACGAAATCTTCGAATTCGCCTCGCGGCAATCGCCACGCTTGGTCACGAAGTTGTAGATGCCGCCCTTGCCCGACGCATCGCCCGGATACCAGTTCTGCACCGTCGAATAGCGGATCTGTGCCCCTTCCAGCGCGATCAGTTCGACCACAGCGGCATGCAGCTGATTTTCATCGCGCATCGGTGCGGTGCAGCCTTCCAGATAGCTCACATACGCGCCTCTGTCCGCGACGATCAGCGTGCGCTCGAACTGCCCCGTGTTCTGCGCGTTGATGCGGAAGTACGTCGACAGCTCCATCGGGCAGCGCACGCCCGCCGGGATATAGCAGAACGAGCCGTCGCTGAACACGGCGGAATTCAGCGCGGCGAAGAAATTGTCGGTGTGCGGCACCACTGAACCGAGATACTTCTGCACCAGCTCAGGATGATGCTGCACGGCATCCGAGAACGAACAGAACACGATGCCGAGTTCCGCGAGCTTTTCA
>NZ_JARESU010000397.1:0-1594 GCF_046027075.1 Paraburkholderia sp. RL18-085-BIA-A
GGGAATCGTTGAGTCGGGCGTCAAGTATGTCAAGAAATCCTTTGTGCCGCTGCGCACGTTCCGCGACCTGACCGATGCCAACCGGCAGCTGCGCGAATGGATCATGCAGCAGGCCAGCACGCGCGAACATGGCACGACACGCGAGCAGCCGCTGGCGCGCTTTGCCATTGAGAAGCCGCTGCTCACGACGCTGCCTGACGTTGCGCCGGTGCTGGCTGTATGGAGCGAAGTCAAGGTGCATACGGACGGACACGTCGTCTACAAGAAGGCGCTGTACTCCGTGCCGTTCACGCTGGTTGGCAAGAGCCTCTGGCTCAAATCGACTGATACGGTCGTACAGCTGTTCCATCAGCACGAACTCATTGCAACCCATCCACGACTGCGCAAGGCAGGTGATCGCCATACAGTGCGTGACCACCAGCCGCCGGCGGCGCAGGCGTGGCTCGAGCACGATCCGCAGTGGTGCCTGGCTCGTGCCAGGGAGATCGGGCCATCCTGTCACGCGCTGGTTCTCGCGATGTTCAACGACACGGTGCTGGTGAACCTGCGTGGCGCGCAGGGCATCGTCCGTATGCGCGAGAAGTTCGGCGATCAGCGACTGGACGCCGCGTGCGAGCGTGCGCTTGCATTCGCGAGCCCGAAGTACCGCACCGTCAAGACCATCCTCGACAAGGGACTGGACAGCCAGCCCGCCGCAGCAGCGGCGCAAACGTCAACGGCGCCTGCCGACACCTATCTGAACGGCGGCCGCTTCGGTCGTGACCTCCACTCCCTTCTCCTGCATTGAACATCATGAACCCCAGTCCCGAACTGAATACGATCCTCAAGCAACTGCGCCTGTCCGGTGTACTGGACTCGCTCGAGCAGCGCAACCGGCAGGCAATCGATGGACAGCTCGCCTACACCGAATTCCTCGCGATGCTCCTGCATGATGAAGTCGCGCGGCGCGACCAGAAGAAGCTCGGCGCGCGTCTCGTGCGCGCCGGCTTCGGGCTAGGCAAGACACTGGAAACCTTCGACTTCGACCGGCTGCCGAAGCTCAACCGCGCACACATCCACGATCTCGCCACCGGTCGTTACATCGACGAGAAGGTGGCAATCCTGATGGTCGGTCAAACAGGCGTCGGCAAGTCCCACATCGCCCAGGCGCTGGGCCACTGCGCTGCGCGTCAGGGGCGGGACGTGCTGTTCGTCACGCAAACCGATCTGATCAAGAAGCTGCATGCAGCCCGCGCCACGGGCCTCTACGAACGCAAGTTCCAGCAGTTCGTGCGTGTGCCACTGCTGATCGTTGACGACTTCGCGCTCAAACCCCTGCGCGCGCCACACGACGAAGACTTCCACGACCTGGTGGCGGCCAGGTATGAGCGGGCGGCTACCATCCTGACATCCAATCTCGATCTCAGCGAATGGGGTGACGCCTTCCCCGACAACCGGGTTCTCGGCGCCGCGACACTCGACCGGCTACGTCACGGTGCCTACCGCATCGTCATCGAGGGCGAGAGCTTCCGCAAGCCTAAACCGATGCCTGAAAACGGCGAAACCGCCGTTGCAAAATCCAGTAAAAAACCGCATTCTTGAGGCCGTTCGAATC
>NZ_JARESU010000398.1:0-1585 GCF_046027075.1 Paraburkholderia sp. RL18-085-BIA-A
TATTAACAATCGCCGGCTGTGCAGGTACCGGAGGCATCGCCCCGCAGGATCACGCGATCGAGCCGTCCTCGCTCGACGCGGGCAACGCGATCCGCGCGGCCAACCGCGACGCCCAGTGGCCGGCCGCCGACTGGTGGCGTGCCTATAACGACCCCCAGCTCAACGACTGGATCGACGCCGCGCAGGCTGGCAATCCGAGCCTCGCCGCCGCCCAGGCGCGGGTGCGCGAGGCGCTGTCGATGGCGGGCGTCGCGCGCGCGGCGCTCGCGCCGCAGGTCAACGCCAGCCTGTCGATCCAGCGCCAGAAGTGGGCCGACAACGTGTACTACGGGCCGGGGCCGCTGGCCGGCGAGCAGTCGTGGAACAACACCGGCACGCTCGGCCTGTCGTATCACCTGGACCTGTGGGGCAGGGACCGCAACGCCGCCGAAAGCGCGCTTGACGCCGCCCACGCGAGCGCCGCCGACGCCCGCGCCGCGCAGCTCGAACTGCAGGCCAACGTGGTGCGCACCTATATCGGCATGTCGCTGGACTACGCGCTGCTCGACATCGCCAAAGCCACCCTGCAGCAACAGCAGCAGATCGTGGATCTGGCCAGCCGGCGCCTGAAGGGCGGCATCGGCACGCAGCTCGAAGTGAGCCAGGCCGAAACGCCGCTGCCGGAGTACGAGCGCCAGATCGACGCGCTCGACGAGCAGATCGCACTGGGCCGCAACCAGCTCGCGGCGCTGGCCGGCAAGGGGCCGGGCGCGGGCGACGCGATCCGGCGTCCGGCGCTGTCGCTCGCCGCGCCGGCGGGCCTGCCCGCCGCGCTGCCCGCGGAGCTGATCGGCCACCGGCCGGACGTGGTCGCGGCGCGCTGGACGGTGGCCGCGCAGGCACGCGGCATCGACGTCGCGAAGGCGGACTTCTATCCGGACATCAACCTGCTCGCGTCGATCGGCGGCTATGCGGCGATGGGGCCGCTGTTCCAGTTCCTGAAGAGTCCGTCGCATAGCTGGAGCGCGGGCCCGGCGCTGTCGCTGCCGATCTTCGACGGCGGGCGGCTGCGCGCGCAGCTCGGCGCGGCGTCGGCCGGTTACGACGAGGCGGTGGAGCGCTACAACCAGTCGATCGTCGGCGCGCTGAAGGACATCGCCGACCAGGTGATCCGCCTGCGCTCGCTGGCGACCCAGGCCGACGACGCGGCCCGTTCGGTCGCGGCGGCGCAGCGCAACTACGATCTGGCGCGCGAGGGTTACCGGCGCGGGCTGACCGACTATCTGAACGTGCTGGTCGCGCAGAACCAGCTGCTGCGCGCGCAGGAAGGCGTCGCGAAGGTTCAGGCTGAAAGGCTGGGCGCGCATGCGTCGCTGGTGACGGCGCTGGGCGGCGGGCTGGATGAACCGGGTAACGGGCCGAAGGCGGATGAGACGCTGCCGGGGCATGGCAAGGGAAAGGCGGCAAGCGCCACGGGCGACGCTGCCGCGAAGGTGACGAACGTTGCTGCGCCAGCAGGTGCGCAAAGGTCCCTGCCCGTGACGAACAACGCCGGATCGGTCGCTGGCAATGGGGCGGCCGTCGCGGACAACGCAGGTGCGGAACC
>NZ_JARESU010000399.1:0-1580 GCF_046027075.1 Paraburkholderia sp. RL18-085-BIA-A
CCCCCTGCGTCACAATAGATGTCGCCTCTGAATTTTCTTGATTTAAAGAGATCAGAGGTGCAAGTTGATGGTGAAACAAACGTATTCTGTCGAGTTTAAAGAGCAGGCGCTATTGAAGGTCTTTCACCGCGGAAGTCGCACCATCGGATCCGTGGCCGATGAATTGAACATGAACGTAATGACCTTGAAGAACTGGATGAAAGGTGCCGCTGCATCGACCCGGGGCGATGGATCCGGACACGCAAAACGTCCGGAAGACTGGTCGTTGGAAGAGCGCCTGCTGGCCTTGCAGCAGAGCCATGGGCTGGTCGACGAGGCCCTGAACGCGTGGTGTCGTGAACGGGGCCTGTTTGTCCATCATCTCGAGCAATGGCGCGCGGACTTCTGCGCCGCCGGCGGGACCGGAGGCCGGCGCGAGAGCGCCCAGGAAGTCCGTGAACTGAAGCATGCCAATATGCAACTGCAGCGCGAATTGAACCGCAAGGAGAAAGCGCTGGCTGAAGCCGCGGCGCTGCTGGTGCTGCAAAAAAAGTATCGTGCGCTGTTCGGGGACGAGGCCGAATGACGGCCCTCGAAGAGCGCAAAACATTGATTGGTTTGATCAGCGAGGCGACCATGGGCGGTGCTCGCCAGGCACGCGCGTGTGAGGTGCTGGGGCTGAGCGCCCGGACGGTACAGCGCTGGCAGGGCGCAGAGCCTGACGCGGTGGATGGGCGCTCGTTACGCTGCTTTGAGCCACCTCACAAGCTGAGCGCTGCCGAACGTGCCGAATTGCTGGCTGTCGCGAACTCAGCCGAATTCGGTCATCTGCCGCCGAGCCAGATCGTTCCACGCCTGGCTGACCAGCAACGCTACATCGCCTCGGAATCGACCTTCTACAGGGTACTGCGCGAGGAGAAGCAACTCGCACACCGGCGCAGTGAACGCCCGACGACCGTGCGCAGCAAGCCGCGCGCGGTCTGTGCCGACGCGCCGAACCAGCTCTACAGCTGGGATATCACTTACCTGCCGGCGGCGGTTCGTGGGCAGTATTTCTATCTGTATCTGTTTATGGACGTGTTTAGCCGCATGATTGTCGGCTGGCAGGTCTATGCCGAAGAGAGCAGCGCCCAGGCCAGCGAGGTACTCAAGGATCTCTGTGCGCGTGAAGCAATACAGCCCAACCAGGTCATTCTGCATTCCGATAACGGTGGTCCGATGAAGGGCGCCACGATGCTGGCCACCTTGCAGGCGCTGGGCGTTATGCCGTCATTGAGTCGTCCGGGCGTGAGCAACGACAATCCCTATTCGGAATCGTTGTTCAAAACGCTGAAGTACCGGCCCGCTTATCCGCTGGAGGCGTTGTTCGATACCCTGTTCGCCGCACGTACCTGGGTTGCCGGGTTGGTGCGCTGGTACAACCACGAACATCGTCACAGCGCGATCCGGTTCGTGACGCCAGCCCAGCGTCATGCCAATCTCGATCAGGACATCCTGGATCGACGTGCAGCGCTCTACGAGACTGCACGGCAGCGTAACCCGCTGCGCTGGAAAGGCCCCACCCGCAACTGGAAGCGCATACATGCCGTGCATCTGAATCC